>JAIBAJ010000032.1 GCA_019695265.1 Bacteroidia bacterium
AAACTGGTTGAATTTAAAGTTTTTCAAATTAGATGCTCTTAAATCGAACCATTTTGAAGGATATTAAACGTAAAATGGCGTCTAAAAGTGGTTATTAGACAAACTGACGATAGAGGCAAGTAGCTCCAAGCCAACGCAGCGTTTAGCGGAGTGGGCTTGGACTACAGCCGATAGCGTGACCCGAACGCCCATGCAAGTTATTTTCGGATTAGCAAAATGATGGTTGGGCGGAGGGGGCCCGCATAAAAAGTATTATAAAGAAGAAACTATTATTTCCGACTAATTAATTTGGCTTTATTTACTTGCAATCAGATTCCTTCATGGACGAAATCCATTCATTAATCAGCTCAACCCCTTCTTTATGAACCAATTGCCTTCCAATTTCCGGCATTAATTCACCTGGATCTGTACTTTTCATCCTATACAACAGGATTGACCTTTCGGGATGCTTGGGATGGATATCATATAACATATCACCGGCACCTCTGCCTGCCGCAATTGGAGATTTACATAACCCATAAGAAACCAAGTCCTGGTTTTCATACCTCAAATCTAGGCCGGATGTATTTCCTCTACCTTTTGGATTGTGGCAATGAGCACAATTGATGTCTAAATATGCCTTTGCTCTTTCTTCTAATGATCCGGATGAAGCGTCGTTCCATTTTGGGTTCTTGGGTTTTGTAGCAGGACAGGTTAAACCGTCGAGAATTCCCAACTTTGCCCAATGTTCTAATTGGTTTTCCTGCCCGGTAGAATACTCATATTCCTTATTTAAATTTCTAACCTTGGGACCAATAGGAGAAAATGTTTCTCCTACCACATGGCAATTATTACATAAATTCTTATTGGGAATGGAATAGTCTAAATTAATTTGTTCCCCGTTCGAACTAATCCAAGAAACTTTTCTTGTTCCACCGGCTATTTCAAGAATTGCATCTGTTTGATCCTCATTCCAAATATAAGGTAAGGCATCCCAACCATTTTGCCTTCTGACTAATACCCGCGTTTCCATAATTTTCCTTCCCTTCGTTTTATCCCTAAAATCTTTTGAATAATAAAATGTCTTAATCAAGCAACTTCCAATAGGAAAATCAATAACCGAAGTATCATTATAATTGGCAACCTTACCTTCAGGGACATAAACAAATCGCAATTTTTCAGCATAATCTGAAAACAAAGGCGTATTTAGGTCATAAGGAATAACCCTATCGTTAGGAATGAAATCCTTTAGTTCACCTTTAAAAAAATTATACTCTGAGAGATATTGATGAGGCTTCCCATCTAAATCTAAATCAACTTTTCCTGAATTTATGCTACAACCATAAAAACTTATAGTATAGATTAATACCCCCCATAAAAACAAAAACACCCTAGATTTTTTCATATCACCCTAATTAAGTGCCAAATTAATTAGATTTTGAATTCAAAAATTGTATCTCCGCATGAATATTTTTAAACAAGGGTATAACCTTTTGTGAAACTTGGCGTTTTAAATTCCCAAGCCCAATATCATAACCCACTGAAAAATTAACCAAGTCTGTCGTTCGTCGAATAAGTGTAACATGAATAAAGCAAGTTAAGTTATAAATCATAATTTTAAGTGGTCATGGAAACAACTATACTCCAACATTCAAGTCTCAAGAATAAATTTAGAGTTAGCCTTTTGGCTGGCATGGTTGGAATTGGCACAGCACAGGCCCAGTCACTGATGCCATTTAAAATCCAATTAGAACCAACTCGATCAGAAGCTGCTGCAGCCTTTTTTTACAGGGGTTATGAAAAGATGCAGAAAAAAGATTATGCGGCCGCATTAATTGCCTTAAATGATGCAATTGAAAGTAATCCCAATTTAATTGAAGCTTTCGTCTTACGTGGTTGGGCAAAACAAAGGTTATCGATGTATGATGAGGCAATTATGGATTTTAATCAAGCTCTTAGTTTTGCACCACTTAATGTAGATGCAATTCTTGGTCGAGGTGTTTCGATGTATCAGAAAGGCAATTATGAAGAATGTATCATAGCTATGCAAAAAGTTTTGAGTATCGACCCAAAACTTTCAGATGCTTATGTTTTTCTTGGTTCGGCTAGAACAAAAACTTTTCAGTACCAATTAGCCCTCTCTGAATTTGATAAAGCAATCGTTCAAAATCCGGATGCTGCCGGAGCCTATTTTGGCAGAGGTTTGGTGAAATATAAAAACAGGGATGTGACTGGAGCGGTTAGCGATTTGAATAAAGCAAAAGAGCTAGGTTTTGAATTTACCTCAGATGTTCTTGAGAGTTTGAACTAAGACAATTTAAGCCATATAGTTGATTGGTTCATTTAGTATTTTTGAAATCTAATTACATGATAAAAGGATTTCAAATTAAACGACTAGAACCTCTACTTTTCTTTTCATGCACTATAGTAGCTTGTTTTCAATTTTGGACTCTGCCATTTTTCTACACGCTTGATGGGCCTGCACATATATATAATGCCAAACTAATTGCGGAGCTTTGGCAAGAACCGAATAGCCCTCTTTACCAAGTATTCAATTTCAACCCGACCTTTGTTCCAAATTGGATTGGACATTTAATACTTATATTCCTAAATGTCTTTTATACACCTGAAGATTCAAATGCGATTCTTCTTAGCTTATGCTTAATTGGAATTCCTTTCTCCTTTAGGTTATTAGTTTCAAAAGTATCCCCTGAAAACCAATCGATAAGTTGGTTAACTATTCCTATTAGTCAAAACACCTTGATGTATCTGGGCTTTTTCAATTTTCAAATTGGAATAACCATCCTTTTACTTACCCTTTCCCAACTCTACCAATTTTACCAAAATCCGAAATTCAGTTGGATTAAAATTCTTCTTTTCTTCCTCCTTTTTCTATTATTATATCTTTCCCATCTATTCGTCCTCTTTATTGCATTGGGAATCGGAATTTCACTTCCACTTTACCAAATAATTATCAAAGCAAACATAAACCATAAGATAGTATTAAAGAAAGCACTGGCTATCAGCCTAGTGGCTTTACCATTTTTCTTACTAACACTAAGTTATTTCCTTAACAACTCACCAGGTTTAACCAAAACCTACCTTTCACCATCAACCCTAAATAGCTACATAGAAAATTTTGTCATTTTGGACTCTTATATTCCCGAACAAGAATCTATATTCAATTACAAGGTTAAGGCAATTTTCTATATTCTGTTTATCATTGTCATTTACCAGAAAATAAGTTCTATTATTAAAAATGCAAAACTTTCTTTTAATATTGATGACTTCTGGCTCTTCCTAGCAATTTCATTTTTAACCTTATATTATATTTTGCCCGACTCAGATGGCAAAGCAGGTTACATATCGTTTAGGTTGATTATATTCCTTCTATTGTTCTTTTTAATTTGGGCTGCAACCAGGAAAATAGAAAATTGGTTCAAAATCTGCATCGGTTTAGTGATATTCTTTGTCCAAACAGATAGAAATAATTATGTTTTCAAAATTCAAACTCAACTGAACGAATTCACATATGAAGCCAAAATCGTTAGCTCCTTTATTCCAAAAAATTCAGTAGTACTGCCCCTTAATTTTACTTCGAATTGGTTACTTAGCCACCAATCAAATTGTTTGGCTTTTTCTAAAAATCTAATCATTTTAGAAAATTATGAATGTTCAACAGGATACTTCCCGATTACATTCACACCTAGCATTCCGAACTATTCATTAGGGGATATACCTGCAATCTCTATTCCAAGTTGTGGGATTAGTCCAAACAACAATGCTCGGTTCAGTCCTATAGACTATGTATTTATTACAGGTAACGAAACCATAGTAAATGACCCACAAACCATCCAAATTAAAAATACTCTAAGAAACAATTACAAGTTAATTTGCAAAACCAACAATTGTAAACTTTTCAAGAAAATCAGATAAGTGCTTTACCTGTCATTCCAGAAGGAGCATTAATTTCCATTAACTTTAAAATAGTTGGAGCAATATCAGCAAGCCTTCCATCATGGATATGCTTTATTTCACGATCAATTAGAATCACTGGAACTTGATTAGTTGTATGGGCTGTATTTGGAGACCCATCCTTATTGATCATATATTCGGAATTACCATGATCAGCAATTATTAGAAAACTATACCCTGAAGCTTTTCCGGTTTCAACAACTTCCTTTAAACACAAATCAACTGTTTCTAAGGCCTTTACAACAGCTTTAAAATCACCAGTATGACCAACCATATCAGGATTTGCAAAATTCAAACAAACAAAATCAACTTCAGAATTTTTCAAGACTTTCACTATTTCATCCTTAACCTGGTATGCACTCATTTCAGGCATTAAATCATAAGTTGCAACTTTAGGCGATTGAACTAAAATTCTCCTTTCTCCAGAGAATTCAGCTTCACGTCCACCTGAAAAGAAAAATGTAACATGAGGATATTTTTCAGTTTCGGCTATTCTTAATTGAGTTTTACCATTTTCAGCTAATACCTCTCCAAGAGTATTGGACAAATTATCTTTGTCAAACATTACCTTTACTCCTTTAAATGTACTATCATAATTGGTCATTGTAATATAATTCAAAGGCAAAGTTGACATTTCAAATTCAGGCATATCCTTCTGTGTAAGAACCTGTGTTATTTCCCTGCAACGGTCGGTTCTAAAATTGAAACACACCACAACATCACCGGGCATAATTTTTCCAATTGGTTCAAAATCATCATTTATTACCACCATCGGTTTAATAAATTCATCTGTGCAACCCTCAGAATATGATAGTTTTACCCCCTTTAAGCAACTCGTAATTGGTCTTCCTTTACCATTAATTAAGGCATCGTAAGCCAACTTAACCCTTTCCCAACGTTTATCCCTATCCATAGCATAATACCTGCCAATCACAGTTGCAATCTTACCTGTTGTTTGTTGCAAGTAAGATTCCAACTTAGACAAATATCCAATACCACTTGTAGGGTCTGTATCTCTACCGTCAGTAATTGCATGAACAAAAACCTTTTCTAAACCCTTAGTTTTTGCTAATGAACATAGAGCAAAAAGATGATCTAGAGACGAATGAACTCCTCCATCTGAAACTAAACCTAAAAAGTGAACGGCCTTCATTTCCTTTTTAGCATATTCAAAGCCTGAAGCTAGTACTTGATTGGATTCCAAATCCCCATTTTTACAAGCAAGATTAATTCTTACCAAGTCTTGATAAACTATCCTTCCTGCTCCAATATTCAAATGTCCAACCTCCGAATTTCCCATTTGGCCATCCGGCAAACCAACATCTTCGCCTGAAGTTTTGAGTTTAGCTGTAGGACTATTTACTCTTAAGTCATTGAAAAATGGGACATTTGCCGCGAATGTTGCATCGGCAGAGGAACCATCACCAATTCCCCATCCGTCTAAAATTACAAGAACTACTTTTTTTGACATTTTAGCAAAATTAGTGTTTCATAGTAATAGTAAAGTAAAGAATAACAAAAAAATAAACATTAGGCTTCCCCTTCCTCTAATTTCCTCATTCGAAACTAAAACATGTTTCAATCGTTCCAATGAAATTATGGTTTATTTTTTTAGATATTTGTAAATAAAAAAAAATGAGTGAACGGATTTTAAAAGCCCTTATGCAGCTTTTTGCAATTATTGCAAGATCTGATGGTGGGACGTTAGGAAGAAAAGTTGTAGAAACATTTTTAAGACAACAATTAACATCCGACCAATTAAACTCATACTTGCTTTTTTACGATGATTTTTTTAAAGAGTATCATGGGTCTGACCAAATAGCTGACAGCGAAAAGAAACGGAAAAGGACTTCACTTTCTTCAGTAAAAATCCTGAAAATTTGCAACCAAATCAACTTAGATTTAGCCCATAAGCAAAAAATTATTGTTTTAATAAGACTCTTGGAATTTGTTAACAGTACAGAGGAAGTATCAGAACAAGACCTTGAATTTGTACAAACTGTTTCAGAAAGCTTTAATATTGATGGTGCAGAATTTAAACGTTGCCTAGCCTTCATTATTCCAAGGGCAACAGCAGAAAAATCAATCTTAGACGGTTTTACACTCAATATTTCTCCACAACACAAACATGAACGTTACCACATTTATAGTCCTGAGCTTGATGGAAATTTAGGCGTCTTGAATATATCTGATGGAGAATACTATTTGGTTAAATACTCAGGGGCTTCCGATTTAAACTTAAATGGACAAGTAATGCTGCCTGAAAGAGTTTATTTTCTAAACCAAGGAGCAAGCATTAGGAGTACGAAGGTCAAACCAATCTATTATAGTGACATTGTTGCAAGATTCCTAAATAGTGAAAACAAACCAAAAGTAATTTTTAAAGCGGAGGATTTAGTATACAAATTTAATGAAACTAAATATGGACTTCACCCATTTACTTTCCAGGAAGAAAGCGGCAAAATGGCTGGGATTATGGGGGCTAGTGGTGCAGGAAAATCAACCTTATTAAATATATTAAATGGGAATCTTGCTCCAACGTCTGGGAGAATAACCATTAACGGAATCGATCTTTACAAGGAAAAACCCAAAACAGAAGGCTTAATTGGCTATATTTCTCAAGATGATTTGTTGATGGAAGATTTAACAGTTTTCCAAAATCTATACTTCAATGCAAAACTATGTTTTGCAGATTATTCCAAATTTCAATTAACAAGATTAGTTCTAAAAACATTAAGGAATCTAGGACTTTATGAAATTAGACATTTAAAAGTTGGAAATGCATTAAACAAAAAAATTAGCGGAGGGCAAAGGAAAAGGGTAAATATAGCTTTGGAATTATTAAGAGAACCCTCTATTTTATTCGTAGATGAACCTACTTCTGGGCTATCAAGCAGAGATTCAGAAAACATCATGGATCTTCTTAAAGAATTATCCTTAAAAGGAAAATTAGTTTTTGTTGTAATCCATCAACCATCGTCAGATATATTCAAAATGTTTGACAGGCTATTAATCCTTGATACAGGAGGTTATCCTGTTTATAGTGGAAATCCTGTTGATGGTGTTGCCTATTTTAAAGATCAAATTGGATATGCAAACAACGAAGTAGAATGTTGGAATTGTGGAAATGTAAACCCAGAATTAATTTTTACAATCTTAGAATCTAAAGTACTGGATGAATATGGATCGCAAACCGAACATAGAAAAACAAAACCAAAAGAATGGAATGAATTATACTTAAAAAACATACAACCTTTTGAAAAGAGACAGGAAAGTAGTAAATTAAAACTTCCAGAAATAAACTTTAAAGTACCTAACAAAATAAACCAATTAATTGTTTTTACAAAAAGAGATTTATTATCAAAACTAACCAATACACAATATTTATTAATAAATTTATTAGAGACGCCACTTTTGGCATTAATACTCGCATTCCTTGTCAAGTATTACAATCAAGAAAACATTGGATACTTATACAGAGAAAATGAAAACCTACCAGCCTACTTATTCATGTGCGTGGTAGTAAGTTTATTTATAGGATTAACAGTTAGTGCTGAAGAAATAATACGAGATAGAAAAATACTGAAACGGGAAGAATTTCTAAACCTAAGCAGAATAAGCTATTTAAGTAGCAAAATTGGAATTATGTTCTTTCTTTCAGGAATTCAAACTATCCTATTTTTACTAATTGGAAATACAATCTTAGAAATTAAAGGGATGACAATAGACTATTTCTTAGTACTATTCTCAGTGTCTTGTTTTGCCAACATGTTAGGCCTAAACATTTCTTCAGCATTTAATTCCGCAGTTACCATTTATATTCTTATTCCATTTTTAATTATCCCTCAACTTCTCCTTAGCGGAGTAATTGTTAGTTTTGACAAATTAAACCCAAGTTTTGCCAGCCAAAGTGAAGTCCCAATCGCCGGAGAAATAATGGCCAGTAAATGGGCATATGAAGCACTGGCAGTAAACCAATTTAAGGAAAATGAATACGGAAAATTATTCTACAAAACAGACAAAGAAATATCAATATCAAATTTTCGAAAAAATTTCTGGATACCTGAAATAAGGAAAAAAGTAGATTTTTGTGAAAACTATTACAAATCACCTGATTCCAGTAATACCATAAAAAAGGAATTAGGCCTGTTAAAAAGAGAATTAGAGAAAGAAGTAAAATATGGATCTGGATTTAATTTAAAATGCATTGACGAGTTAAATTACACAAAGTTTAATAATAACACTGGAAGTGAAATAAAAAAATACCTTGAAAGTTTAGAAAAATATTACTTGAAAATAAATAATAAAAACATAAAAGAAAAAGACCTTATTACAACAAAATACATTAATGAAAACGGGGAAGCGGCCTTTAACAAACTAAAAGACAATTACCTGAACGACAACCTAACAGATTTGGTTAAGAACAAGAATAATTTTGATTTATATCAAATTTTAGAAAGAGAAGGAGAGTTCCTCCAAAGAACTGATCCAATTTATTTAGATCCAATCCAATCTAACTTCCTAAGGGCGCATTTCTTCTCCCCAAGAAAAAAACTATTTGGATTCTATATCGATACCTTTTGGGCAAACATTTTGGTAATTTGGTCAATGAGTGCTCTTCTTTTCTTTTCATTATATTTTAACTTAATGAAAAAAGTTCTAGACAATTTGGAAAATCTCTCACAAAAAATACCATTATTAAATAGAGACGAATAAATCTAATAAGGATTTACTCCCATTCAACATCAATTTTCTCTGAAGAAGAATCGTTTTTACTCTGATTCTTATTCCTGGTATTTTGATCCGATTTCTCAGGAGCGGTTTTCTCCTTTGATAGGTTCTGGTTATCTGGTTTATTTGAATTTGGTTTATTCCCCATATCTTCATCCCACGTAACTTTAAGTTTTGTTTTAGATACTGTTGAATTTCTTACTTTCATTAATGAATCCTTTCCGGATTTCGTAAATTCGCCTTTAAGCGTTTTTCTAATATTGCCTTTCTCCCCCATTAAATCCGATTTCAATTTATTCCTTACACCACCAAAATCATAAGAAAACAAAGGGTTTGACCCCTTACCTTTCATTCTTAAATATACAGAAGTCTTTCCACCATCTTCCTCCTCCTCCTCAAACTCAGAACCATTGTTCTTCTCAAACTTTTTTGCAAGTAAATCTGCCAATTGCAATCTAAAATGGTAATCGACATTATTTGTAAAATCATGAACACCCTCCACTCTAATGTTAATCACATTATTCCCAACATCCATTTGAGGAATTACAATTTGTCGATCCTTGATTGAAATATGGTTAGACAATTTCGAAAACTGTATACTTTGAAGTTCATTCAAATCTACAAATTTTGCTAGCTTTTCTAGTGGGGAAAAATCAATCAATTCTCCTTTCTCTATAGAAACATTAGTTTCCACAATAAGCATATCTGAACTAATATCAAGTTTTGAATTCATTGGAAATGAAAAACTTGCATCCAGAGATCCAAAACCTCTTATATTATTTGCTGTTATAAACTCCTGCCCAAAATTATCCGTTGCCAAAAACAACTTGTTTATTTCTACATTCTTAACCTTGGTAGAACCTTGAACTTTTAATAAACCCGATCTCCTACCATCTAAACTTCCACTCAAGAAAACCTCTCCTCCACACGACTCTAAATTAAGACCATTCATTGACAAAACTCTTTCTTTCAAAGTAGCGTTACCGGTAATATTTTTTGCTTGAAATTTCTTAAAATTTAATTCATCCAAATCCAATAGTAAAACAATTTCGGCTTTGGAAGGTAGATTCAAGGAATATACCGTATCTAAATCATTCCTTGATGGAATACTTGAAATTAATTCATCTATATCAATTCTATCCGCAGTTAAGGTAGCATTCATAAAAAGGGCTACATCGTCAAGGAATATATAGGGTAATAGGTTTCTAAAATATCCATTTAAACTAAAATCACTTTTCGAAATAAAACCCGAAAAATCCTTTATATACAACTCATTCCCCTTAAATTGGAAGCTGCCATCAAAATCTCTAAAGTCATTCGGATTTTTCTTCAACTCAAAATTAACATCTCTAATTTCAAATGATCCAGAGGCTATCGCATTCCTAAAGTCATTTATTCCAATTTTCCAATCAGAATTTATTCTTGTTTTAAAATCTATTTTACCAATTATCCAGCCATCAATAAATTTCAAGTAATCATCTGGGAAAAACTGATTCAACTCAAATAAATTCAAATTAGCATTGCAAGCAATGCTAATTGATGGGTTAGAAAAATTTTCCACAAAAAAATCTCCGTTAATAACCCCATGACCTAATTTTGCATGAAAATTCTTTATTCCTAATCGGGTTGTCCTATAACTTCTACTTGAACCGTTACTAAAATCACCCGTCATATTCACTTGAGTTAAGTCTACTTTTCCAAATCCTGAGGAAATTACGCCTTCTTTGATTCCAAAATTCCCCTCTACCAATGGAAAAAAACCATTACCCAAAATTCCGTTTACATTTCCCGTAAAGTAGAAAACCCCTGAACTTTTAAATCTCTCCAAATCGTAATTAAACTTGGCTGGAACTAATGAGAGAATTGAACCTATATTCATTTCTTTCCCCCGTAAATTCAGATCAAGAAATGTTCCTTTCCTTTTGTTTACAACCTTTCCATTAATTGCCATAGAAAGATCTGCAAGCCTGACATTTGCTTCTTCAAACACATACTCTTGTTTAATTTTGTCAACTCGAGCCACCCCTTCAAGTCGGATCCTTTTTGTTCTTAATAATTTATTACCATTATGATCAATATTCCATAACATTGCCTTACATAGAAAATCAAGATCATACCTGTTATTTGCAAATTGCCCACTTAATCTTAACTCATTGGAATTTCCACTGAGGTCAACACCCAGTGATTTATCAGAATAAAAAAATATCAAATTCTTAATATAAACCTTATCCAACTTAATAGAAAATGAGGTTCTCGAGTTTTTCGAGTCTTTGAAAATATTAAAATTCCCTTCTCCAGATTTATTTATTTCTATCCTTGCCACCCCATTTTCTGCCTGAATGGTTCTAATAACATATTTCTCCCTTAACACATCAACCAGATTAAATTGTAAGAAAACACTTCTAAATTTAAACAGTGTATCCTTATTCTTATCCGAATTAACCTCCATAACATAAACATCCTCTAGTTGTATGGAAGTATAAGGGAATTTAGATAGAAAATTAACATCCAATTTTGGACCAATTTTCACTTCTGATTTAAAGTTACTGTTTAATTCTGATAGTACATAAGATTTTAACTCATTCTGAAAAAAAAAGGAAACAAAAAAGCCACCACCCAACAAAATCAATAAAACAGCAATAATTGCAGAAAAAATCCACCTAATCCACTTAGCAGCAGCAACCCTAATTTTTATGTCCTTCAAAACTTTCAAAAAGTAAAAACGAATTAATAATCCAAAAATTTCATGATACCTAATTCAGGCAAAACTAATAAAGACATTCCTCCTTTATTTGTACTTATCCAAAAAACTTACCAAAAACAAATTATATCCTCCATAATTTATAAAATCCTACATTATTTATAGCAAAGGTCGATTTTCTTTAATCTTATCAAACATTTTATTTTTCTTTGCACGCCCTTAAACATCCCTAATTAACCATGGCTAAAAATCTTGTAATTGTAGAGTCCCCCGCTAAAGCTAAAACAATAGAAGGCTTTTTAGGGAAAGATTTTATTGTAAAATCCAGCTATGGACATATCAGGGACTTACCCAAAAAAGGCTTAGCAATAAATCTAAAGAAAAATTACGAACCTGAATATGAAGTTTCTCCTGACAAGCAAAAAATTGTAAGTGACCTAAAAAAACTCTCAAAAGAATCTGAAATTGTTTGGTTGGCAACGGATGAAGACCGCGAAGGAGAAGCTATTTCATGGCATCTTTTTGATGCATTAGGACTAGAAGAAGCCAAGACAAAAAGAATTGTCTTTCACGAGATTACTAAATCAGCCATTTCAAAAGCCATTGAAAACCCAAGAAGTATTAACTATAACCTGGTTGATGCCCAACAAGCTAGAAGAGTTTTGGATAGGATAGTAGGTTTTGAATTATCCCCGATATTATGGAAAAAAGTAAAACCAAGTTTATCTGCTGGAAGAGTGCAATCTGTAACAGTTCGACTCATTGTAGAACGTGAAAGGGAAATTTCTAACTTTAAATCGAGTTACAGCTTTAGGGTTGTAGGTCACTTTCCTGTTAAAAACGCTAAAGGTTCTGGATTATTAAAGGCAGAATGTTCCAAAAGATTTGCATCTAAAGAAGAAGCCACAGCTTTTTTAAACAAATGCAAAGTTTCTACTTTTTCAATAAAAAACTTGGAAACTAAACCTGCAAAGAAATCCCCTGCACCTCCATTTACTACATCAACCCTTCAACAAGAGGCTGGAAGAAAACTTGGCTTTTCTGTAGCACAAACTATGACAATTGCACAACGGCTTTATGAATCTGGGAAAATTACTTACATGAGAACAGATTCCGTAAATTTATCCGAATTAGCGATTTCAACTTCTGCCTCAGAAATCAATAACTTCTTTGGGAAAGAATATTTACAAACCAGGAAATATACTACCAAAGCAAAAGGAGCACAAGAAGCACATGAAGCTATTCGTCCAACCTATATGGACCAACATTCGGTTGAAGGTGATAATGGTGAAAAAAAACTATATGACTTAATTTGGAAAAGAACTATTGCCTCACAAATGGCTGATGCTCAGCTGGAGAGGACAAACATTACTATTGGGGTTTCAAACTCTAATGAACTCTTTATTGCAAATGGGGAAGTCATCAAATTTGACGGATTTTTGAAAGTTTACCTTGAAAGTTCTGACGATGAAAATGAAGAACAAGAAGGTATGCTGCCACCTGTTACCATTGGTGAAGTTTTGGAAATGAAAGAAATAAATGCTACTCAAAAATTCACCCAACACCCTCCCAGATATTCAGAAGCAAGTCTTGTTAAAAAGCTAGAAGAACTAGGCATAGGTAGACCTTCCACATATGCACCGACCATTTCAACTGTTCAAAAAAGAGGTTATGTAACTAAAGAAGATCGAGTAGGAATACAAAGAACTTTCACCTTGATTACCTTAACAAATAAAGGAATTTCAGAAATTGAAAAAACAGAAAATTACGGCAGTGAAAAATCAAAACTATTCCCCACTGACATTGGAATGGTTGTGAATGATTTCCTAGTTGAACATTTTAAAGAAATATTAGATTACAATTTTACTGCGGAAGTAGAAAAAGAATTTGATGAAGTTGCTGAAGGTCAAGTCAAATGGACTAAAATGATTGATAACTTTTATAAGCCATTTCATTCAATTGTTGAAACAACAGAACAAACTAGTGAAAGAGCTAAAGGTGAAAGATTATTAGGAGTGGACCCAAAAACACAAAAGAATATTTATGCCAAAATTGGAAAATTTGGACCACTTGTTCAGTTAGGAGAAAATGAGGATATTGACAAACCTAAATTTGCAGGTTTAAAAAAAGGTCAACGGCTGGAAAATATTACCCTTGAAGAAGCATTGGACTTGTTTAAACTACCTCGTCAATTAGGCTCATTTGATGGGAAGGAGGTTATGGTTTCCCTTGGTCGATTTGGGCCTTTTGTTAAAATTGGAAATGAATTTGCCTCTTTAAAAAAGGAAGACGATCCATTTACCATAGAATTATCCAGAGCCATTGAATTAATGGTTGAAAAGAAAAAGTCTGATGAAGAAAAAATCATAAAAGATTTTGGAGATAAAGAACATACCAGAATACTTAATGGAAGATGGGGTGCCTACATAGCAATCGGCAAAAACAATTATAAAATCCCCAAAGGACAGGAACCTAAAGATCTTTCTTTAGATGATTGCAGAAGGATTGCTGAAGATTCCGGAACAACTGTTAAAAAGGGAAAACGAAAATAAACCTCCATCTAAACTATGACTTTTGACGATATTTCAATCTTTCTTGAACCTAGCCAAATTTCCACAAACACTTACAGTGATGATGCTTTAGGGGGAAAGGTTCTTTTCATCGAAAAAAAATCATATGAAAACGAATTCTTCCAAAAGAAACTAGTCATTCTTGGCATAATGGAAGATCGTGGGAATACAGAAAACAAAGGTTCATCCAATGCCCCTGATTTAATTAGAGCGCAACTTTATAAATTAAAAATCGGAGGTTACGAATCCGATCTAATCGATTTGGGTAATATAAGTCCTGGATTTGAAAAGAATGACACTTATTTTGCAACATCACAAACAATTGCCTATTTGTTATTCCAAAATGCAACTATAATTGTAATAGGAGGCTCGCAAGATTTAACTTACCCGATATATAAATCTTTTGAAAATCTAGAACAGGTAGTAAACCTAGCATCAATTGATCCAAAATTTGACATAGGAACCTTGGATCAAGAAATTGATAGTGACAATTTTTTAGGCAGAATTGTGGCACATCAACCTAATTATCTTTTTAATTATAGTAATTTAGGCTACCAGAGCTATTTTACCGACCCTAAGACAATTGAATTAATGCAAAAATTGTATTTCGATGCATACAGATTAGGTGAGATTAAAGAAAACATGGAACTTGCTGAACCAGCATTACGAAATGCAGATATCGTTTCATTTGATTTATCTGCAATACGATCAGCAGACTTCTTAGCCCATAACCAAGTAACTCCAAATGGATTTAATGGAGAAGATGCTTGTAAAATTTCCAGGTATGCAGGATTAAGCGATAAATTATCTGTTTTTGGCTTATTTGAACTAAATCCAGATTTAGATTTCCGAAATCAATCAACCATCTTGGCAGCTGAAATGATTTGGTATTTTTTGAATGGCTACTTTAATAGAATTAATGATTACCCTATTGTCGATAAATCAAAATATACAAGATATAGTGTACCAATCAAAGAAGATAGGTATGAAATAGTTTTTTATAAAAGTAATAAAAGTGACAGGTGGTGGATGGAAGTACCATATCCCAGTAAACCAACAAATAAGTATGAAAGACATTTTATGGTACCTTGTTCTTACAAAGATTATCAAGTAGCCTGCAACAATGAAATTCCGGATAGATGGTGGCAGACCTACCAAAAATTGCATTAAGACTTATACCTAATTGGATATCCAAACCACATTTTTTACTAATTTTCGATAAACTACAATTCACAAAAACCCAATAAAATAAAGAACTCCAGCAGTTTTTTTTCAATTTTCGAACGTATTTTTGTTGATAACGTTAATCGGATTAAAAATATGCTTAGTTTAGCCCCTCCAAAAATTAACCTGTAAAGCACTGTTCACACAACGCAACTTTTAACAGATGAAAAAAGTTTTTACAACATTATTTTTAGCCGTAAGTCTAACAACAATAGCCCAACAAGATCCGCAATTCAGCCAAAACATGTGGAATCGCTTGCAACCTAATCCAGGATTTGCAGGAGCAAATGGTGGAATTTGCGCCACTTTATTGGGCAGAATGCAATGGGTTGGATTTGATGGAGCCCCTAAAACATATCTCTTAAATGTAGATGGATATATTGCAGCCATTCGCGGTGGAGTTGGTTTGTCCGTTATGTCTGACAATATTGGTGTTCAAAAAGGAATTGCAGCTAAATTATCTTATGCCTATAAACTTAATTTAGGTACAGGTTCTTTAGGCATTGGCGCAGATGTAGGAATTCTAATGAGCTCTTTAGATGGAAGTAAACTTGTTCCTGCTCAAGGAAATGATAATTCCATTCCAACAGGCAATAGTAGTTCAGTAGTTCCTGATTTTGGCTTAGGATTATACTATCAAATTCCTGAAAAACTTTATTTTGGAGTTTCAACAACTCACTTGGTTCCCGGAACACTTAAGTATAGCAATGTAAATTATAAAGTTGCAAGACATTATTACTTAATGGCGGGTTATACCTACAACATGACCCAAAAATTTGACTTAATCCCATCTATTTTCATTAAAACAGACGGTAAAGCAACTCAGTTTGACATAAACTTAAACGTCATGTACAATAAATTGATTTGGCTTGGAGCATCCTATAGACTTCAAGATGCAGCAGTTGCGATGGCCGGAGTTCAATGGAAGAATTTTAGACTAGGCTACTCATACGACTTCAATACTTCTAAATTAAATGCATATAATAGTGGAACCCACGAATTAATGCTTGGATATTGCTTTAAACTAGAAAAGCCTGCAATTACTTCCAAATACAAAAACACTCGTTACTTATAGTATTTTCGTAACCTTATCGTAATAAAATTCGTTGAAGTCAAAACTTATTAACAACAAAAATCTGTAAGTCAGACACTTGCAGATTTTTTTCATAATAGGAAAAATAATTTGAAAATCACCTCGTTTGAATTAGAACCAACCAAACGTTTGAACATGAAAAAACTCCTTTTGATTCTCCCAGTAGCAGTATTAACTCTTGCAAGTTGTGGAGATAAGGGTCGCGGTAATCTTATCGGAGTTCAAGATCGACAAGAATGGTACCAAGAAGATCCATATGGAATGTTATTTATTCCTATGGGCTCTTATCAAATGGGGCCAAGCGACCAAGATGCACCCTATGCACTTACAGCTCAATCAAAAACTGTTTCCGTTCAAGCCTTTTACATGGATATAACGGAAATTACCAATAATGAATATCGCCAGTTCGTATATTGGGTTAGGGATTCAATGGCTCATCGATTAATTGGTGAAGACCACATTTTAGAAGAAGGTGAATATGGCGAACGTATAAACTGGGAAGAGAAGATTGAATGGGATGACGAGCAAACAATGGAAACATTGGAAGAACTATATCTTCCAGAACATGAAAGATTTTACCGCCGTCGTGAAATTGATACTAGAAAATTAAATTTTGAATACTACTGGATTGATCTAAGAGAAGCTGCTCGTAAGGCAAACAGAGAGCAAGGAATGAAAGATCGTTCAGTATTTATTAAAAAGGATATTATTAACGTTTATCCTGATACCCTTTCATGGATACACGACTTTACCTATTCATTTAATGAGCCAATGACCAATATGTATTTTTGGCATCCGGCATATGACGAATATCCAGTTGTTGGAGTTACTTGGAAACAAGCAAGAGCCTTCTGTATTTGGAGGACACAATTGCTAAACAGTTATCTTCAAGCTAATGGAGAATCTTTCGTTCAAGACTTTAGATTACCTACTGAATCTGAATGGGAATATGCAGCTCGTGGTGGTCTGGATTTAGCTCCATATCCATGGGGAGGTCCTTACATTAGAAATAGCAGAGGTTGCTTCCTTGGTAACTATAAACCCCTCAGAGGTAACTACGTAGATGATGGAGGTTTTCATACTGTAACTTCCACATCCTATGCCCCAAATGAGTTTGGATTGTATTGCATGGCTGGTAATGCTGCAGAATGGACAAGTAATGCATTTGATGAATCAGCTTATAATTTTACACATGATTTGAATCCTGATTATCTTTATGATGCCAAGGATTCAGATCCTCCAGCATTGAAACGTAAAGTAATTCGTGGTGGATCCTGGAAAGATATAGGCTACTACATGCAAACTAGTTCCAGAACTTACGAATACCAAGATACTGCAAAATGCTATGTTGGATTCCGCTGTGTAATGAGTTTCTTAGGAAGAGATAAAAAAGATTTTTAACACTTAGTTTTCCAATTCCAAAGATTTCTATTATTGCGCAGTTTTTAAAGACTGTACATTTAATTACTATTTTATCATAAACCACAACTAAAAACCAATCAAAAATTAAGTAAAATGGCATCGAACAAAGCGTTTAAAAGAATCATGGGTATGATTTACGGACTCGGAGCTGCGGTTGTAATCCTTGGAGCACTTTTTAAAATCCAACACTGGCCTGGTGCGAGTGAAATGTTGACCGTAGGACTACTTACAGAAGCCGTAATCTTTGCCTTCTCGGCATTTGAAAAACCTCATGAAGAACCGGATTGGACTTTAGTTTATCCTGAATTAGCAGGAATGGAATCTGAAAATCCAAGAGACGGTGGTAGAGGTAACGCAGGAGGCGGACTAATTGGAGATTCAGTTTCCCAATCCTTAGATAAATTACTTGAAGAAGCTAAAATTGGTCCAGAATTACTTGAAAGTCTTGGTTCAGGTTTAAAAAATCTTAGCGATTCAACAAACAAATTAAATGATATTTCCGAAGCAAGTGTAGCAACCAATAACTACGTTGATAAATTAAATACAGCCTCCAGTTCAGTTGAAAAATTAGCTCAAAATTATGCTAATGCATCCAGCTCTCTAACAGGATTAGCCACAAGTACTGAAGCAGGTGCATCAATTGGAGATAGTCTTCAATCTGTTGCTAAAAACCTATCTCAACTTAATGCGGTTTATGAACTACAACTTCAAGGTTCAAGAGAACTAACTGAAACTCAAAACCGTTTATATTCAGGAATTCAAAGCGTTATGCAGAACCTAAGCGACTCTGTTGATGATACACGTCGTTACAGAGAAGAAGTAGCTAAATTGGCTGAAAACCTTGATGCTTTAAATACTGTTTATGGCAACATGTTGTCAGCAATGAATGTTCGCAAATAACTTTATCCTGAACCTAAGAAAAACTACTAATACGCGCTAAAAAATGGCAGGAGGAAAAGAAACCCCCAGGCAGAAGATGATCGGGATGATGTATTTGGTTCTGACGGCCTTATTGGCACTGAACGTATCCAAATCCATCTTGGACGCTTTTATTGTTGTAAACGAGGGTCTCCAAAAGACTAATAAAAACTTCGTACTTAAAAACACAACAACTTATGGAGCGTTTAAATCAGCAATGGAGAAAGATCCTACAAAAACCAAACCTTATTTCGATAGGGCTTTGGAAGTACAAAAAATTTGTAAGGAATTAAATCAACATATTACTGAATTAAAAAAGCATTTGGTACTTGAAATTGACAAACCTGAAGACCCGAAATCAATTGATAAATTGATTGACAGTATGAAGTATATCAATTCTAAAGACAATTATGATTTACCTACCACTATCATGATTGGTGAAGATTTGGCAAAAATCAAACCTAAAACAGAGAAATGGAGTGCTTTGGAATTAAAAGAAAAAATAGATAATTGCAGAAATAAACTAATCAAACTTCTTGATGATGGTGCAGGAATAAAAATTATTCCTGATATCAAAAACAAGGTTCAAGCTGCAGTTAAAAATGGATTAAGTACAGATATTAAATATATCGAAGATGGACATGATATTGGATGGGCAGGAATGAACTTCTACCACTTGCCATTGGTAGCGGTTCTTACTAACTTAACCAAAATGCAAAACGATGTTAACAATGCAGAGGCAGATGTAATCAATGGTTTGTTAAGCGCTGTTAAAGCTAATGACTTCACTTTTGATAAACTTACTGCTAGAGTTATTGCTCCTTCCAGCTACATAATCGCTGGCGACGAGTATAAAGCAGAAGTCCTTCTGGTGGCCTTTAATTCATCATCTAACCCAGAAATTGTTTTAGGATCGGTAGATACGGTTCAAAATAAAATCTTGAGCGAATCAGGAAAAATTCCGGTTGAAGGTGGTTTAGGCCGCTATTCTTCAAGAGATGGATCAGAAGGTTTGAAAAAATGGGGAGGAGCCATTAAGGTAGCTAAACCGGATGGAACAAAAGAAGTTTATACCTTCCAATCAGAATACATGGTAGCCAAACCTGGTATCACAGTTTCTCCAACCAAAATGAACGTACTTTACATTGGTGTAGATAACCCATTATCAATTTCAGCTCCAGGTATTGCAAACGAAAAAGTTCAACCAAGCATTTCTGCTGGCTCTTTATCGGCTGTTAATGCAAAAAATGGCGAATACATCGCTAAAGTAACTGCAGGAACAAAAGAGGCAATAGTAAGCGTAATGGCTGAATTCAACGGACAAAAGAAAAAAATGGGTGAATTTAAGTTCCGTGTTAAAACAGTTCCTAACCCGGCACCTTTCGTTAATGGTAAAAAAGAAGGTTTAATTACCAAAGGTGAAGTTGAAGCTGCCGGAGCCGTAATTGCTAAAATGGAGAACTTCGATTTCGATTTAAATTTCAAAGTTACAGGTTTCACAATTTCAGTTCCTAAAGGTGGTGACTACTTCGATTATACCTCCACTAGCAACCGATTCACTCCGGAAATGCTTACTGCTATAAAAGGTATGAAGAAAGGTTCGAAACTAATTATCGAAAACATCAAAGCGGTAGGACCGGACGGAACACCTCGTAAACTTGAAAACGTGGTATTTAAAATCAATGGTTAATATTTTAATTTAACTCCAATGAAAAAATTCTTTGCATGGGTAGTTTTAGTAACCATCTCTTTGGTTACTTCTACAAATCTTGGCGTGGCCCAAAACGTTTTGGATGGTGTTTATGTAAAAGAACATTACCCTACACGTAAGGTAATCCCATATACCAATTTGCGCGAAGCTGATGTAATGTGGTGCAAAAGAATCTGGAGAAAAATGGATCTAAGAGAAAAAATAAATCATCCTCTTTATTTCCCGGCACAAAAAATCAAAGACCGCAGAAGTTTAACTCAGGTAATTATGGATGCAGTTAACGAGGGTAGCCTTACTGCTTACCGAGGTGATGATGAAGAATTCACTACCGTAATGACAAAAGCTGAAATTGATGGAATCATGTCTAGAACTGATACTTTATTCGTTGATGATCCGGATAATCCAGGCAATCAGATTATGAAAATTGCAACCAATGAATTCGATCCTTCTGAAGTAACTGAATATCGTATCAAAGAAGATTGGTTTTTTGATAAACAACGCTCCGTTTTAGATGTTAGAATCATTGGACTTCAACCAGTAAAATTTGAAGAAAACGAAGGCGAAGTTCGTTCTAAACCTCTATTTTGGATTTATTACCCTGAAGCAAGAAGCATTTTCGCAAATGCAGAAGTGTTCAATCGCCAAAACGATGCTGAACGTAAAACCCTCGAAGATATTTTTTGGAAAAGAATGTTCGGTAGCTATATCTTTAGAGAACAAAATGTTTATAACAGAACCATTTCAGAATACGCTCAGGGAATGGATGCCTTGTTGGAAGCTGAACGAGTAAAAGACGACATTTTTAAATTAGAACACGACCTTTGGGAATATTAATCCCCTGAAAATCCCTCCAAACCGGAGGGATTTTTTTTTGTTACAAAAATTTAGCTATTTCCGAATTCTCTATGTAATAGATGCAATTACCTTTGCAACTTATATAATGAAAAAATCAATTCTCCTCTTGATAACAATAGTCTACCTAATATTATTAGGTATTCAGGCTTGGGGGAACATTTTTCATTTTAATAAATCTAAACCTTCGTATAACAAATTAATTTTCGTCAACTCCAGCGATTTAAATGAGACTTCCTTCAACTACTGGGCAGAAACCAATGAATCGGACGATAAATTAGATGATTTCTTCCATTCAGGAACTTCTGAAGAATATGTTCCTTTCAAAATTAAATGTACCACATTTAAACAACAACTCAGTTCTCCACCTAATAGTGATTTCAAATTAAGCTATTTAGATATTCGTGTACTTCGGATTTAGTTTTCATTGGTAGACCAATGTAAATAACTAATGTTCAACGACAGTTTCTGTCAAACAATCCGAACTTATGAATAATTCCCATTCCAACAAAAACGGCATTTCTGCCACTATACACGAATTAAAGCATTACTTGCCTTCACAGGCTCCGCTCAAAGATTTTATCCACCATAATACTTTACACGCCTTTCAGCACGACAATTTTCATACTGGAATCAGGAAGGCTGCTAAAATCCTAGGATATAAGGTATATCTAAACCTGGGAGAATTTAGAGACAGATATAAAAAGGGTGAAATCAACGATAAAATTCTGGATAGCAAAATCCTTCAAATTAAAGGTCAAGTTGATTTGAAAGAATTCAAATCTAAAATGCTGACCAAGAAATTCGAAACCAATCCCCCAAGGAGGGTTGGAACTTTAAGATCAATTTGGAAAAAAGAATACCAAATTGACCTTGATTCCCAGGTACACCCTTTTCTCTTTCGTATTCTTTGCAGTTACCTTGACCAAGGAATATCCATATGGAATTTCCCTGTAACTAGGAAAAAATTTCTCGACTCCATAAGAGAAATGGAAAGAAACTGCTTTACTAGCTTCTTCAAAACAGAAAGAGCAAAAAGACTATTACTAAACGAAGAAACTTCACTCGAAAATTTACTAAAAATTATTGTTGGAAGAGAATCCTTGTATAAAGAATATCTTTTTGACCAACAATTTGCTCACCAAGGTTGGTCTGGATTGGTTTCAACTGTCGAAGACCTTCCTGAAACATTGTTGGATACTAAGCAAATTTCATTGGAAGAACTAATCTTCCTTGAACTAATAATGGAAATCGACAATCTGGATAATACCTTAGGGAACTGGCAACCCATTTGCTCCCATGTACTTGAGGATTATGAAGATTTATTTTCTCCCATCACAATTACTGAATTGGATGAAGTTTTGGAAATTTGGCAAGAAGCGTTTGAATGGTCTTATTATGACAGAATTCTTAAAGGTATTCAAGAAGAAACACTTTCACATACCCCAAAAGAAAACCTCAGCTTCCAAGGACTATTTTGTATCGATGATAGGGAATGTTCCTTGCGTAGACATTTAGAATACCTCGATAATTCTTGTGAAACCTTTGGAACACCCGGTTTCTTTGGGGTTGAATTCTATTACCAACCGGAACACAGTAAATTCTATACCAAACTCTGTCCTGCTCCGGTAACTCCTAAATACTTAATTAAACAAATAGAAACAAAAGAACGAAACAAAAAAGATGTTCATTTTACCCAACGTAGTCATTCCATGGTACAAGGTTGGCTAATTTCTCAAACGGTTGGTTTCTGGTCAGCATTTCAATTGTTTCGAAACATCTTTAAACCATCTATCAGCCCTGCAACTACCTTATCTTTTAAACATATGGATAAGGAATGTAGACTTACCATCGAAAACGAAGGACCTCATCAACATGAAAACGGACTTCAGATTGGTTTTACGGTGGAAGAAATGGCTAATCGCGTAGAAGCTAATCTAAGGAGCATAGGACTAGTAAGAAACTTTGCTTCGATTGTTTATGTAGTCGGGCATGGTGCCAGCAGTGTAAACAATCCTCATTACGCAGCATATGATTGTGGGGCCTGTTCCGGCAGACCGGGTTCAGTTAACGCCCGTGTTTTTGCTACCATGGCAAATCATAACGAGGTAAGAGCCATATTAAAAGAAAGAGGTCTGGAGATTCCTTCAACAACCCAATTTGTGAGTGCTTTACACGATACCACGAGAGACGAAATCATGTTCTATGACGAATCAAGTCTCTCTAATAGCAATTACCAAAACCACCTGCTACATGAAGAAACCTTTCGAAAAGCACTGGATCTGAATGCCAAAGAACGTTCCAGACGTTTTATGTCCATTGATACCGAATTACCAGCCGAGAAAATTCATAAAAAAATTCTCGACAGATCTGTTTCTTTGTTTGAACCTAGACCCGAATTAAATCATGCCACCAATGCCTTGTGTATCGTTGGCAGAAGAGAATTATCCAGACACTTGTTCTTGGATAGACGATCCTTCCTTAATTCCTTTGATCCATATGTTGACCCTGAAGGAAAATACCTTCTTAATATCCTCAAAGCCGCGGCTCCGGTGTGTGGAGGTATTAATTTAGAATATTACTTCTCCAGAGTAGATAACCGCAAATTAGGCGCCGGTACCAAACTTCCTCATAATGTTATGGGACTCTTTGGTGTAGCTAATGGAATCGACGGAGATTTAAGACCCGGACTTCCCAGCCAAATGATTGAAGTTCACGATCCGGTTAGGTTGCTAATTATTGTAGAACACGATCCGGATATTCTACTGGAAACAATTCAAAAAAATGCTGAAACCTACGAATGGTTTATTAATGAATGGGTTCACCTAGTTGCTGTACATCCGGAAACACGAAACTTTTCTGTGTTTAAAGAGGGTGTATTTAAACCCTACCTTCCAATAAATGAACAAGTTGAAACTACCAATAATCCTGTAAAATTGGTAGAAAGCTCGCACGAAAACCTACCTGTAACCCTTTTAACTTGCTGATTATGGAAATTTTACTTCACTTATTCATTGGAATACCTTTACTTGGTTTCATCCTAAGCCTTTTTATACCTGCTCAAAAAGAAAATACCATTGCCCGTCTTACCATTTTTACAATAGGTTTGCACCTCATGCTTGGATTTATTTTCGCCGGTTATTGGCTGTATTTAAATCATCCGACAGTCAATATTAAAGACATCATTGTATACCAAAAAGACGACTATGAGTTCTTCATTGATTTCTGCTTCGATAAAATTACCGCAGTTTATTTATTGGTTGGCTCCATCCTAAGCTTCTTGGTAACAATCTATTGCAGCTATTATTTGCATCGGGAAGAAGGTTACAAACGCTTTTTCAATACCATTTTATTCTTCTTTTCAGGTTATAACCTGGTTATTTTCTCAGGTAATTTCGAAACCTTGTTTATTGGATGGGAAATATTAGGAATCTCTTCATTTTTGCTCATTTCCTTTTACAGGGAACGCTACTTGCCGGTAAAAAATGCACTTAAAGTTTTCTCTATTTACCGATTAGGTGATATAGGATTAATTCTAGCCATGTGGATGAGCCACCATTTATGGCACGAAAACATTACCTTTTTAAAACTCTCCAACAACGAATTTGTACATGAGCACCTGGATAGTCATACTTTGGTTGGAGTATTTATCTCCCTAATGATTTTAATTGCAGCAGCAGCCAAATCGGCACAACTTCCTTTCTCCTCCTGGCTACCTCGTGCAATGGAGGGTCCAACCCCTTCCAGTGCCATTTTTTATGGCTCATTATCTGTTCATATTGGTGTATTTTTATTACTAAGAACATTTCCATTCTGGGAAAATCAAGACTCCATTCGATGGGTAATTGGCGGTTTGGGCGGACTTACTGCATTGTTGGCCTCCGGAGTTGCCCGGGTACAGTCCTCCGTTAAAAGCCAAATAGCTTATTCTTCCATCGTTCAAATTGGAATTATTTTCATCGAAGCTGCGGCAGGTTTCGAAAAATTGGCCTTGTTTCACTTTGCCGGAAATGCCTTTTTAAGAACTTATCAATTGCTTGTTTCTCCATCCGTTGTTACCTATCTGATCCGGGAACAATTCTATAACTTCGTTCCTCGTAACGAAACCATTGAAGATAGCTTCCCCAGAAAACTCCAAAACACCTTCTATCTGCTATCTTTGAAAGAATGGAACTTGGATCAATTGATGTATCGATTTCTTTGGTCCCCAATCAAATGGATGGGAAATAAACTTGACTTTTTAACCCTGAAAAGTCTTACATATTCCTTTATTATTACTTACCTGGGTGCCGTGGCCCTTTTAATTTGGACTAATTTACCAGAATATTGGGAAGGGAAATTGGCCATCTTATTTGGCTTCATTGCCGTTTCAATGGTTTTTAAATCATTTACCGAACGACACAATCCACAAGTGGCCTGGTTCTTAATTGTAATGAATCATTTTTGGATAACCCTGGCTGTTTCTTTCAACGAAAAATTTACATTAGAACAAGTCGCACTGTATCTAAGCGGGGTAATAATTTCCGGCGCTTTTGGTTCGGCAGCCTTATTTCGACTTAAGCAACAAGCCGGTGAATTAAGTCTGGATCATTTTCAAGGCCATTCCTTTGCTCATCCCAAAATTGCCTTGTTCTTTTTGCTATGTTGCCTGGGATTAACCGGTTTTCCAATTACTCCCACCTTTGTTGGGGAGGACATCGTTTTTACACATATCCATGAAAATCAATTACTTTTAGCTGCTCTGGCTTCCATTAGTTTTATTGTAGATGGCCTTTCTATCGTCCGTATTTATGCCCGAGTATTTTTAGGTCCACATATCAAAACTACTTACGAAATGGCCCACCGTTCTTCATAAAGAATGGATGTTTAAAAGTTTTTGGGCGGGCCCCCTCCGCCCAAAAACTTTTCCTTTCAATCAACTTTCCTGCATAGGCTTCGGGTCACGCTTTCGGCTGTAGTCCTCGTCCCCCTAGGCTAACGCCGTAGGGGTACTGTGGGCTACTTGCCTCTATCGTTGCCCGAGGTGCAAGTCCATTCGGTAGCACCTTATCCATGATTTCGTTGCGAAACAGGCTAGGGGAAAATGCAAAGTCCCAGTTTCCCACATTGTGCATTACCAGGTTAGGATGTTGCAATAGGTAAAGGACTGTTCCAAGGATGAAGAATCTACAGAAGTACCAAAGCCTCTAAACTAAACCCGATAGAGCCAAATAGCTTTGCGGCTTAGAAAATAAAGGTGCTTGGAAAATAGTTTGGCCGCAAACTATAGGCGATAGCGGGGATGGTGATTGATCAGGTCACTGAAGTTTGTTTTCAAAAAAATCACTTGGTTTCCAATTGTTTCTTCAAATCATACATCTCATCCCTCAACCTGGCAGCTTCAATAAAATCGAGTTCTTTAGCTGCTTTTTCCATCGATTTTTTGGTTTTTTCAATAGCTTTTTCCAACTGATCTTTGGTCATATATTGCACCACCGGATCGGCTGCTAAAGAAACCTCTTCCTTCTCCAGGTAAGGCTTTGGTTCCTCTTTATTCCCAGCCACCGAAGTTTGCATCATAATCGTTTCAATCGATTTTTTCAAAGGCTGGGGAGTCATTCCATGTTCAACATTATAGGCAATTTGCTTTTCACGCCTGCGATTCGTTTCATCAATGGTTCGCTGCATGCTATCAGTGACAACATCGGCATACATAATTACCTTGCCGTTAACATTACGGGCAGCTCTACCGGCGGTTTGAGTCAAAGCACGCTCGCTACGCAAAAAGCCCTCTTTATCAGCATCCAAAATAGCCACCAGGGACACCTCCGGCAAATCCAAACCTTCCCGAAGGAGGTTAATTCCAATTAATACATCGAAATTTCCGAGGCGTAATTGCCTTAAAATTTCTACCCTTTCCAAGGTATCCACATCGCTGTGAATATAGCGGCAATTAATTCCCACTTTACCCATGTATTTGGTCAATTCTTCAGCCATTCGCTTGGTTAAAGTGGTAACCAGCACTCGTTCGCCCCGCTTAGTTGTTTTTTCAATTTCATCCAACAAATCATCCACCTGATTTATACATGGCCGAACATCAATAATTGGATCGAGCAAACCGGTAGGCCTGATAACTTGCTCCACCACTACCCCACCCGACTTCTCGAGTTCGTAATTAGCCGGAGTTGCCGACACATAAATTACCTGATTTTGCAAGGCTTCAAACTCTTCAAATTTTAAGGGTCTGTTATCCAGGGCAGAAGGCAATCGGAAACCAAAATCCACCAAGTTCACTTTGCGGCTACGGTCTCCGCCATACATGGCATGCACCTGGCTTACAGTAACATGGCTTTCGTCAATAACCATCAAAAAATCATCCGGGAAATAGTCAATCAGGCAAAAAGGTCTGGACCCCGGAGGACGGCCATCGAAATACCTGCTATAATTCTCAATTCCATTGCAATAGCCCAATTCACGCATCATTTCAAGGTCGTAAGTTACTCGGTCTTCCAAACGTTTAGCCTCTACCAATTTACCTTGTTGTTTAAAAAACTCCACTTGCTTCCCCAAATCATCATGAATTTGCACCATGGCATTTTTCATAGAATCCTTGGATGTAACAAAAATGTTGGCCGGAAAAATCACAATGCTTTCCATAGAGCTTATTTTTTTGCCGGTGCTCTGCTCAAAAGTTTGCAAATCTTCCACTTCATCACCCCAAAAAACAATGCGGTAACAAAGGTCACTGTATGCAGTCCAAATATCAACCGTATCTCCTTGCACCCTAAAATTTCCCCTACTAAACTGGGCTGTAGTTCTTGAATACAAAGCATCTACCAATCGGTGAAGAAACTTATTTCGGCCTACCTTTTCACCTTTCTTAAGCCATATGGTATTTTCTTTAAAATCGGCAGGGTTTCCGACACCATATATACAACTTACCGAAGAAACCACAATTACATCGCGCCTTCCGCTCAGCAAGGAAGAGGAAGAACTCAGCCTCAGCTTTTCAATTTCATCATTGATGGATAAATCCTTTTCTATGTAAGTATCTGAAGTTGGAATATAAGCCTCCGGTTGGTAATAATCGTAGTAAGAAACGAAATATTCAACCGCATTTTCCGGAAAAAACTGTTTGAATTCTCCATATAATTGAGCCGCCAGGGTTTTGTTGTGGCTAATTACCAAGGTAGGAAGGTTTACTTCCTTAATAACATTGGCAATGGTAAAAGTTTTACCCGAACCGGTTACTCCGAGCAAGGTTTGAAACCGATCTCCGGATTTTATACCCACACTTAGTTGTCGAATTGCCTCGGGTTGATCGCCGGTTGGCATATATTCAGATGATAGTTTAAACGCCATAGGAAAGGAAGCAAATCTAAACTACAAATCTCCGTTTTTTCAGAATTGCCATTTCAAAGTTAAATGTTAAGGAAGGTTATTTTTCAGTTGGTTTAAATAAGTAATTAACTGAAATAACCCAATAGACTCCAGAAGCAAATTGCATCAATAGCTTTACTAAAAACCTGCTTTACCATTTTGGGCAACCAACAGGTTATTTTTATTCAACTGACTGGTTGGATTCAACGCTACGGCCTTTTTACCGGCTTCAATAGCTTTGTCCCATTCTTTCAACATATTGTAAGCAGAACAAATATTATTGTAAGCCAAATCATACTTTGGATTAAGCTTTAAGGATTCTTCAGCAGCTTTGACACAACCTTTGTAATCGCCTACATTGTAATATTCCAAACTTACATTTAACCAGGCTTCCGGACTAGGATTTTGTTTAGCAGCATTCAGGGCTACATCCAATTTGGTGGTTGCCACACCTTGGGGTAATGAATTAATGCTGGCTAGTAAATTATTTAACCCAACATGTCCGGGACTAACGGAAAGCCCTTGCTTAGCAATACCGGAAGCGTCACCAAACCTACCTTTGGAAAGAAGGAAACTACCATAATAAGCATAACATTCCGGGTTATTGGGATTGAAACTGATGGCCGTTTTGAAATTGGCTTCAGCTTGATCCGGATGCCCTGTAGCATTTTTCAATACCCCTAAATTGATATAAACATAAGAATACTGAGGCCAAAGAGCTTTTGCCTTTTCAAAATAAACCTCGGCATTGGCATAATCAGCTTTAGCCATTAATGCATTGGCATAATTCATGAGTCCACGGGCATTATTAGGACTTTTTATAGTTACATCCAACCAAAGACTTTCAGCGGAACTCCACACTTTGCAGCGTTGATGAGCTCCAAAAGAATGCAATCCTAAAAACAGGGTAATAAAAACCAAAAAGCTTGGCCTAACCCAGGTTGATTCCTGGTATTTCACCCATAACATACGAAGAGTCCAGGCAGAAGCTAGACATAAGCCAATGTAAGGGAAAAAGACCCTGTGGTCGTTTAAAACCTCTGCGAAAGGGAAAATACTGGAAGTAGGAAGCAAAGCTGCAAAAAACCATAAGATTCCAAAACTTACCGGCCTCCAATCGGCACTTTTCCAGGTTTTCCAGGCTAAAACTAGAGCGGCAATGATAACAAGCACCCCAATTAAAACCCTATCATCCGCAGGATTTTTTATTAGAACCCAATCGGTATCAGCACTCAGATTCAAGGGCAGAATAAAATTATTCAAATAATGAACAAGTACAAATGTTTGGGTTTGAAGGTATTGTAACCGGTCTCCACCTCCGGAAGTCCAAGTAGTTGGAGTATTTGCTTTTGCGAACAGAAAAAGACCGATTCCTAATACAATTGCCGGAAGCACCCTTACCAAGATCGATTTAAATGGTAAGTTTTTCATACTTCCATCCCATTCAAATTCGATAATGTAAAGAAGAAGCAAAGGACCAACCATAATAGCGGGTTCCTTAACAAAAAAGCCAATAATAACAGGAATTAGGAATAAATAATAGGTTCTTGAGAAGGTAGAATATTGAAAAAGCACCAATGCCAAAATTATCATTAAAGTAGAAAAACTATCGCTACGGGCGATGATATAATTGATAGTTTCAGCATTTGCCGCGTGCAGAAGAAAAAAAGATGCTCCAAAAACTGCAAAGTATTTATTGGAAGAGTTAGGTGATACGGTATCAAATATTTTCAAAAAAAACAGTACCAATAACAAACCTAGGAGCAAAAAGGAGGAAAAAATAGACATATGAAACATGAAAGGCGTTGGTTCGCCTTTTCCGCCACTGAGCCAATAATCGATTGCATTGAGGGTAGTTAAACCTGGTCGATATGCTTGGTTTGCAGGTAAAGAAGATGTGGTAGACGCATCTTTAAAAAATTGCGGGATATTTTTGACATTGCGTATCCATTGGTTAGTGACAATGGTATGCGCATCATCAAAATTGAAAGGATTATTGAAATGGTTGGAATAAGTGATACCGGTTACAACCAGCATCAAAGCAATTA
>JAIBAJ010000033.1 GCA_019695265.1 Bacteroidia bacterium
GAATAAATTTCATGCATAAATATACTGAAAATCAATGTATTGTGAATTTATTATCGGGTAAGTTATTAACAATCAGTAAGTTACAAAAAGGAGGGCTTTTTAGACAAACTGACGATAGAGGCAAGTAACCCACAGGCCAACGCGGCGCTAGCCAAGTGGGCCGAGGATTACAGCCGATAGCGTGACCCGAACGCCTTTGACAAATTATTGAATATCAATTTAATAGGGTGGCGGAGGGGGCCCGCATACTTCTTAATTTATACTTTCAAATTGCCTAAACCTCCGTCTAATCCAATCACCTGACCTGTGATCCACGAACTGTTTTCCGACAAAAGAAACTGGGCCAATGCCGCCGAATCCTGCACCGTACCAATGCGTTGCAAAGGATGTCGTTTGGCAGCCGAATCTTGCTTTTCAGGAGTGTTTAACAGGTTCTGCGCCAACGAAGTATCACTTAAAGAAGGGGCAATAACATTGAAACGGATGGGAATGGAGGCATACTCGGCAGCCAAACTTTTTGCCAAAGCCTCTAATCCCGACTTGGAACAGGCAATGGAGGCGTGAAAGGGCATACCAACACGGGCAGCAACCGAACTAAATAATACGACACTGGCCTTACCTTGTTTAAGTCGCGGTAGCAATTCCTGAATGCACTGAACGGCTCCCAATACATTTTGACGAAAATCGTTCAAAAAATCTTCCTCACGTAGGCGATGAAAGGGTTTGAGGGTAATAGATCCCGGACAATAAACTAATCCATGAATGGCCTCGGGGAAATCGTTTCCGGCTTGTAGGTTTTGTTTGCCGGCTTCTAAAAGAATGGTAGAAATGCCTTGCTTCGTTAAGTCTTCGGAAGGGGTTTTTGTAATTGCAATTACTTGGTTTTCAGGATGTAGAGCTGAGGCTATGGCTAATCCAATGCCTTTTCCGGCTCCAATTATGACGATATTTTTCATGTTATAAAGGTGTTTTTTTTTGTTTGCATCGTTGGCTGCAATACCTGACTTGTTCCCATACTTTTTCCCATTTTTTCCTCCATGAAAACGGGCGCATACAAACCGGACAAACTTTACTCGGTAAATAGGTCTTTTTGACGTTTCTCATGGGTTTCAAATTGCTTTTTTAGGTAGGATTCAATCTTTTTCCAATAGGCAAAAAATGAAGGGAAATATCCTTGAATCTCCGGAACCATCCATTGTCTTTCCTCTTGTATGCCTTGCCAGTGGCTACAAAATGGATGTTCCTTGAAAATTAAATCAGCACCTGAAAGCATGGTTTTTAATTCTGAAAATTCACCTACCCAAACTTGCAATCCTGGTATGTTTTGAGCTAAGGCCAAGGCGAAATCCAGGCATTTTTTGCTGATAGGGTATTGGGCGAAATGCTTGGGTTCTAGCAAAAATATTCGGTTCCCTTGGTGTTGGGGATGCCAGTTGGGATCGAGGTTATAGTAGGAATACACCAAGGTTGGAAGGTTGGCCTGAATGTTCAAAGGGGGCTTGGGCGGTAAAATCGTGGTAAGTTCGGGTAAGCTTCTCTTATTTAACTGTTCCGGAACAGGTAGAAAGGGCAATTGTTCATAGGATGTATCGAGAAAGGTTTGGAATTGGGTTTGACCGGTATATTTGGAGATGTTTTCCTGGTTGGCATAGTATTTTTTGGAACTGTTGCATCCGGCTACCCATTGCCAACTGCAGACATTGCTGGCCCAGTCTCCATCGAGCAAATGGTAATACATCCATTGTGCCGGAAGTTTCCAATAGGTTTGTCCGATGTTGCAGCAAATAGAAGCTATATACATTCGACAATGGTTATGTATGTAACCGGTATGGTAAAGGGTTTGAATGGCGGTATCGATGCCTGTTATTCCGGTGTTTCCCAATACAATAGCATCCGGCATTTGCAGGTAATTGGCATTTTGCTGAGGTGATTTGAGCTCTAGTTGAAGGTTTTTTTCTTGTCCAACCCGTTGGAAATAGTCTCTCCAGGCCAGTTCTTTTAAGAAAGCTTCAACCTGATACATGGAAAAACCCTGCTGAATAACCTGGTTCAATACATCCTTGGTACTGATGACACCTCTTGAAATATAAGGTGATAAATAGGTAACTCCGCCATGAATATAGTTTCTGGATTTGCCATATTCAATGGGATCGATTTCTTTTATTCTCCGGTAAATTTGCCTGAGCTCGGTGGGGAATTCAGGTTGAATCATCGTTTAGAAATTTTGTTATTCGAAATACTGCGCTGAAGTTTGCATTTGAACCGATTGATTTCAGGGTTACGCTTTTTTGTATGCTTTTGACTTACACCGGAATTTACACGTTTTCGCCACATTCTAAAGCTGGAAGGTTTCATTTCGCGGCGCATCAATTCAATTACTCCAGCTTCGTTTATGCCAAACTGGAAATAAATAGCTTCGAAGGGTGTACGATCTTCCCAAGCCATTTCAATAATTCGATCTATTTCTTGTTCAGTCATGTTGATGAAAGTTGTTTAAGAAGGTATTGGCAAGAAGTAGAATCTGCGTTCTTTTTGCTTCGGGTTGTTTATCCCAGGTTCTGATTAACATTCCTAATCTTGGATTAGATAAGAAAAAACTTCGGTTTTGATGGAGGAAACGCCAGAACAAGGCATCCCAAAGCTCGGTCCAGGATGTTGATTTTTCGAAATTGCTCATTTTCAGCAGGTAGTTGCTTCCACTGATATAAGGTTTGGTGCACATCATACCACCATCGGCGAATTGGGACATTCCGTATACATTGGGAACCATCACCCAATCGTAGGCATCGATATACATTTCCATAAACCAACGGTACACTTCATCGGGATGGATTTCACAAAGCAGCATAAAGTTACCTAAGACCATCAGCCTTTCAATGTGATGGTTATAGGCTGTTTGAAAGGTTTTGCTCAAAATGGTATCCAGAGGTTTAATTCCGGTAGTTCCATTATAAAATGCTTTAGGAATCGGATGTTGGAACTTCCAAAAATTGGTAGTTCGTTGTTTGCTGCCTTCTCGTATATAAACAGCTCGGATAAATTCTCTCCAACCCAGCACCTGTCTAACAAATCCCTCCAAACTGGCAATGGGAATTTGATTGGATTGGGCATAGGAAATGGTTTGATCTAAAACAAATGCAGGGGAAAGCAATCCGCTATTCAGTAAGGGAGAAAGTACAGAGTGGTGGAGGATTACCTGGTGTTGAACAATGGCATCTTCATAAGGTCCGAAATGGTGGAAACGGGTGTTTAGAAATTGGTTTAGCCAATCTTTTGCATCGGCAAAGGTGGTAGGGTAAACCATGGTTGAGCCAAGTGTTCCCGGATTCTCAGGAAAATGGGAGAGGATATAGTTTTCTGCTTCCCGGTGGAATTGGTTTTTTTCAGGGAAATAAACGCCTGGAGGGGTTTGGGAAGCAGGATATTTGAGCCTGTTTTCACTGTCAAAGGACCATTTTCCTCCCAGAGGATGTCCGTTTTGGTCCATCAATATTTCCTTTTTTCGACGAAAATGGATGTAGAATTCGGTTTGGAAATACCGTTTATGGGAACCGAAAAAGCCATTGATTTCTTCTTCGCTGAGCAGAAAGCCGGGATTGTCCAGGAATTTATAACCAAGTTTGTATTGTAGGCAGGCTGATTTAATTCGGCGGGTGAGCCAGTTATCGCAAGGGTCGATGCATGAAATAAATTCGGCACCCTGCTTTACGAGATCAGAAATCAATAAACGGATATCAGAAAGTGGGTTTGTTGATTCGATGTACAGTACCTCGAAACCCCGTTCCTTTAAGTAATGCTCGTAAAACTTTAAACCTGCCCTATGGAATACCAGCTTTTGTTTGTGGAAATGGTATTGTCTGAAAAATAGGAATTCTTCGACTAAAACTACTTGGGTTTCAGCAGGTATGACTTCGGTTGATTCGAAAAGCTGGTGGGGAAAAACAAGGTGATACCTGTTTGCCATAAAATGCTAATTAAGTCGCCAAATAGTGAAGGTGAGAAAACTTGCAAAACCTACCCAGGCCAAATAGGATAACATTAATAAAGAAGCCCAGCGATGAATGGGATAAAATTGAAAAATGCAAATTAAAATAGCTATCCACATGCAGGTCATTTCCAGCAAGGCAAAACCGATATGGCGTTGGATAAAGAATATTTCGGACCAGGCCAGGTTAAGAAAAAACTGAACAAGAAAAATAAGAATGGCTTGAGTTCGAAGCGGAGATTGTGAATGCCAAACCAATGCAAAGGAGACACCCATTAACAGATAGAGTACCGACCAAACCGGACCAAAAATCCAATTCGGTGGATTCCAGGATGGTTTATGGAGTTCGAGGTACCAGGTTTGAATAGACTCGGAGGTTCTAATTCCGCTTAAGGCACCAAGTACCATGCAGGCTACAATGGAAACAATAAGTTTAAAGGCTAGTGAATTCATGGTTTTTGATTAAAGTGTTTTTCCAATGCCTGGTATCGGTAGGAGAATATTTCTCGCACCTTCTTATCCACAAAGAGTTTACCTGCTAACCAACCAAATACCGATTTGCCTATATCATAATGTAAGATGTCGGTCATGAGGGTGCCACCCTGAACTTCTTTAAAATGATGCTCATGGTGCCAAATATGGTAAGGTCCCATTCTTTGTTCATCAACAAAATAATTGGGAGCCTGAATATGGGTAATCTCTGTCATCCAATCCAATGGAATATTGAGCATAGGCTTGATTTTATAGGTTATGATTAAACCCGGATACATTTTTTCCGGAACCACGGAAGTTATTTGAAAATCAAGTTCCTTAGGTGTTACCGAATTCAGGTTTTTCGGAGTGGCAAAGAACTCCCAAACCTGGTCTATTGGCAATGGAATTAGTTGTTCTTGCCGAATTTGTTTCATTTTGTTTAATCTTTTAGATGCAAAGTTAAACAAAATGAGGAGGTTTAATCCATAAAAAATGCAAAACCCTGTAATTGGTTATGATTACAGGGTTTGGAATGGTTGTGGGAAATGCCTAGTTACAATCGTTGGAAAAGGAAAAGTCTGAGGTATTGTGACCTGGGTTTACGCCGCCGGGTTGTTGGATTACATCAAAAGTATAAGAACCTCCTTTGATTTTTTTGGCTCCCCCACAACTAAAATGAAATTGGGAGGCTACCTGTCCGGTAAATCCATAACTTTCATCCATAGGGGAATTTTTTACATAGGTATCGGAAATAACGGTAAAGTCTTTATGAACACTGGCATTTCCCGACCAGGTATAGGAATCATCTCCATAGCCTATTGCTCCTAAATTGGCCAATCCAAAAATGCCTGAAAACACAAAGTAAAAGCCTTTGTCGCTTCCTTTTTGAATATACAAATCGGGAAGCTTGCTTGAAAAGCCTCCATTGTTTAAAAGGGTATAGCTATTAATACTCGTTTGATCAAAATAGGAATAGAATCGTCGGGTGCTAAACATATTGTCCATTTGTCCGCCCTGGAAGAAACCGGATACTACTTTCACATCATTTTCATAGTAGTCACTAAAATAAACGTGATGCATATAACCGGAATTTCCTGAAACCGGAACTATGGAATCTTCAATTATTCCTTTTCTGATAACGCCATCGGTTCCGGAACAGCCTGTGCCGAAATTGAACACTAACTTTTTGTAGTTTCCAAAATCGTTGATGGTAATAATGTTTGGACAAGTGAACAATTGGCAATTGTTTTCAATCATAGCTTCCCTTACCATAATGGCTACATTAAATGAAATATTCAATGCCACCGGAAAATTGTTTTTAACTGCAACTGCATCTCCCGATTCGGTAGCATCTTTTTTACATCCAACTAAGGTGTATGACAAAAGGGTTATGGCAAAGCCTAGTAGTAGTTTGTTTTTCATGTTTATGCAAGCCAAGATAATAAAGCACCTAATAAAATGACGCCCAGTCCAACAAAAAGGATAATTGCGCCCGTGGTTGTTTTCGATTTGTTTCCGGCATTGAGCGCATAAATAATGATTCCAACCAAAACTAAAATCCCTCCTAAAATTAATCCCATGGCAAAAATGGCTGCTCCACCTCCTCTGCGCCTGGTTTGTCCGTTTTCATTCAAGGCTTTTTTGTTGGCCCTACGAATTAATTTGGAACCTTTTAATTGGTCAGAGCTTGATTTTAACTTAACTGCAAGACGAATAATATCCTTCATTTCGAGGTTAGTCGTCACTTGCTCCTTATCGTTCCTGGAACTTAGCTCCTGGTTTTGAATTTCCGTGGGCTGTTCAACCGGAATTTGAACTGTGGTAGCGCAAAGCATTCTATCCGGCGTTGCAGCCTCTTGCGTTTCGGTTGGTGTAGCTTTCTTTGATTCTGCTATGGCCTGTTTTTCTATTCGGTCCTTCTGTGCTAAGTTTAAATAGTTTCCTTTGTTGTATCGTCTTTTTTCAAAACTTAACTGTGAACTGGAACAACCGGCCAGGAGAATTGTTGTTGCCAACAAGGTGAGTAGGTAGGCAGTACTTGTTTTCATTTAATTAATTGCAAAAAATAGAATAACCTGTTGTTAAATCTCCGGTTTGAGAGGGGGAACTTCCGGATTGACATAAAATTGGAAATACTTGCTCAACCCCAGGTTCAAGCGTGATGGTTCCTCCTTCCAATACAATGTAATTGCCAAAACCGGCATCATAAAAATACGATGTACCATCTAATTTATGAATGGTAACCGCATCTTTCAAAGTTTTTGGATAGCTACCCGGACCATAAGAAATAACGGCAACCTGATTATTGCTATTTCCGGTAAATGAATTGGTGCTGTTGACTGAGCCAATACAATGTATATCGAACAAAGCACAATAATCAAGAATTAGATTGGAAGTAATGAGGTTATTATTGAATTCCAACAAATTGACATTGTCTCCGAATTTTACACCCAGGTTGCCGTTTTTAAACGTACAATGATTAACCTTTACATTAATATTTTGTGTAGAATATGGATTCCCAACCGATTCCAATAAGCCATCTACATAGGTAAATTCATTGGTATGACCGGAGTAATTATCTGCCCAGTTTCGATTAAAAATGCAATAGCTGAATTCGTTTACCTCGGTGTTGTTGTTTTGTAAATTGATTTTGGTGAAGGAATTGTTAGTGCCATCACCGGAAAATTCTATGGGGTTTTCGGAAGTACCATTGGCTACTATATTTCCTGAAACCAATATATAAGTTGCAGGGTTAATCATAGAGGATTGGTGAAAAACCACTTTTACACCGGGTTCAATGATTAATCTTCCTGAAACAATTAAAGGGGCATCAAATTCATAATCGGTGCTCCCATCGGTGGTTTTGTTTGGCCAGGTAACTACATCTTTTACATAATAGAAACCATCTGATTCTTTGGTAACACCCGGTGGAAGCGTGTCTGAATCGGTACTGTCTTTTTTACAACCAATCAAACCGGCAGTTAGCATTCCGGTTAAAAGGATAAATCGAAGCTGAGGTAAAATTGTTTTCATTATGTTGCTATGGATGAATTAAGTAGTCAAATTAAAAGAACTGAAAGGATAAAAAAAATGATTTGAAACAGAGTCTTGTCTGATTAAAGTTGGAAAGAAATAGTGCCTGCAAAAGAAATTCCCGGAAATACCTTTAGTAGAAACTGCGGTCTGGTGGCTTTTTCCCAAGCCCCCAAAAAAAGGTAACACTTTTTTCAAGGCTTGAAAGTTAAGACAAAGGTCAGTTGTCGCAATCATCCGTAAGCTAGGCAGCCTTCTTTTCATTCCCCAAAATTAGGGTGTCGGTCATGAATTATCCTAACCGAATTTTTCTAATTATTACTCAAATCGCAGTGATTTACAGTTACATACCTTTTAGAATTTAGTTCGGAATCCGGCATAAATATTTATACCCATGGTAGGTGCATAAACCATACTGGCATCAAAGTAATTGCTTCCGGTATTATCACTTGAAAGGATAACCGGGGAAACTTTGTAATTGCTCAGGTTCTCGCCTCCTACATAAATTTCCCATTTTTTAAATCCCCGGGTAATTTGGGCATTGATTTGGGGAAAAGGTTTGGAATAGGCCGGTAATTGAAATTCTTCCGGGTTGGAAAGGGTAGAAGGGAGGCGCATAGAACCAATGTACTGAATAGTAAAGTCAAATTTCCATTTGTCAAATCGGGTAGCATAGGCCAGGTTTAACATGGCTTTATGCCTAGGCGTGAAAGGGTTTTCTTGCAACTTTCCGGCTAATGTTGTGCGGGAGTCGGTGTATTTATAAGCTAGTTTTATTCCCAACCGTTTTAATGCCTCCCAACTTAGTTCTACATGTGCTGCATTCGAAAAGGATTGTCCTTGCAAATTTCGCAGTATTACTTGTTGAGGATGTTGGTCAAAATCGGCTATGGTTCTTTGTTCAAAATCAGTTCGGTAATAATCCCCAATTATCTGTCCTTCCCTGCCTCCCAGCTTAAATCCTGAAACGAAACTTACTCCATAGTTCCAGGCCGATTCGGCTTTTAAGGCCTCCGGAACCAGCACTGTTCGGTTACTTGGCATGATAGCTTGTTCAAAAAACGGATTGGCCACCCTAAATCCTTTTCCTCCCGAAAACCGCAAAGCCGACTCCGGCCATAGGTTTACTTTGAGGTGTAACCTGGGGCTTATTCTTGTTCCATATAGGTTATGAAAGTCGATTCTGTATCCAGCAATGAAGGAAAACCTTCCATTTTTGTTGAAATCATACTCTGCAAAAAGTCCCGGAACCAATTCATTTCTGTTGAAACTGCTATCATTGAATTGCTGTAAATACTGATCCACTACCAAACTAAGTCCGGTTTTAAATTTATGTTTGGCATGCCGAATAATGCTTTCATAAATGAGGTTTATATATCCGGTTTTTTGTTGGCCACTTAGCTTTTTGGTATTGGTTTGAATATTGGTTTGCTGATACCTCCAACTGCTTACTGTCCCAATGCTTTTCCATGGTTTTTCAGGAAATAATATTCCAAATTTGGTAAATAGTTCTCCCACTCGGTTGTTTACTTGAATTTGGTAATCAGCCAGTAAATGTTGTCCTCCCTGATGCCTGGAACCTGGTACTGCTGTTCCTCCCATACGATCGTCTAATAATCCCCTAAAACCTATCTGGCCTTCCACTCGCTTGCCGGAATGATAATGCCACTTGTGCATCAAATTGGCTTGGTATCCGGTTGGCATATCCAAAAAGTTGTCGTGGTTGTGGTCGTTTTTTAAAAAAGTTCCGTTTCCATGCAACAAGGAAATGGTTGACCAGCCTTTCTTTAGCTTGTAGGCCGAATAAAGGTTTCCTTCCACTCGTCCTAACTCACCTATGTAAAAATTGGCAAATAACTTTTCGGCCTCATCGGGTTTTTTAAATTCCAGGTTGAGTTGTCCGGTCAATGCATCATATCCGGTAGCCACTGTTCCTGCACCTTTGGAAATTTGAATATTTTCCATCCATGGTCCGGGAACAAATCCTAATCCATAACTGGAAACTATTCCGCGTAAAAACGGTATTCCTTCGGCTGTTATTAAAGTATAAACCCCATCCAGACCTAACAATTGAATCTTTTTGGCTCCCGAAATGGCATCCGTAAAAACTACATCAATGGAGGCATTGGTTCCAAAGCTTTCTGCCAAATTGCAACAAGCTGCTTTGAGCAATTCTCCTTTATTCATGGTTTCTACCCCGGTGGTGGAAAGGGTCGACATTCGCGAAGTGGCATTTCCTGCATTAATTTGTACTTCCTGAAGTTGAATTCCTGGTTTTAATTCCCACACTTTGTTCGAAAAATCCTCCAATTGAAAGGTGTCGCTTTGATATCCCATCGCACTTACCACAACGGATTGAGGAAACAAGGCTACCAACTCCAATGAAAAGTTTCCAAGACTGTCGGAGTTGGTATTTCGTGCTGGTTGAGACAGGCTATAAAGGCTTGCAAATGGAACTGCTTCCAACGTGGATGTTGCTGTTTTAGCCACTAATTTTCCGTGAAGTATGCCTGAAATTTGGGCCTGAACAAACTGGTTTAATAAGCAGCAGATTAATAGGAATAATCGGCTAAAAGGTATATGTGAAATTTTAAGAAAAGTCATAAGTATAAGATTGGTTAATAAACAGTTAGGGCGATTGTGGGCGCCAACGATTTTCCAATCCTATATATTGTAACGGCTCAAAATAGCTAACGAATTTCCAACACTCAGAGGAGGTCCATGGTCCGGATTCCAAACCGGCCTTTTGCCTGATTCCCTGAATTGGGGCTTCCATTCGGTTCCAAAAAAATCTAAAGCAGGAGGTATAATATTTGATCCACTTACCGGCTTTTCCTTGTCTGTTTTAATTTGGATTTTAATAAATTCACAACACCTGGCCTGCAATTTAGCCTGTTGGGAATCGGATGGTTTGCAGCATGAAAAGTTATCTTGTATTCGCCATTGGGTTTTCCCGGACGATAAGCAGGTCATTCCCAAAACGTGTAATGTAGAAGGCGTAAGACTAATGGAAAGTATCCAAAAACTTAACAGTATGTAAAAAATACCTTTGCGCATTCAGGTACAAAAATACATACAAAAAGGGAAAAAAAGTCTATTTATAAATTTTTGGCGGGCCCCCTTCACGCCTAAAAAAAGGTCTGCAAATTTTCAAAAGTCTTGCATGGGCGTTCGGGTCACGCTATCGCCTGTAGTCCTCGTCACCCTAGGCTAAGGCCGTCGGGTTCCTGTGGGCTACCTGGCTCTATCGTTGCCCGGGGTGCAAACCCAATCTTTTGGTTCAACGGTCAAAGTTTGGGCTTGCACCCTCGGGTAGGGATAGAAGTGGATAGCCCACAGCCCCCCGATGGCGCTAGCCGAGGGGGGCGAGGACTAGTAACGGATAGCCCGGCCCCGAGCATTCAAATGTGTGTAAGATTGTCTATATTCCTACGAGGGGACCCGCCAAATAAAACTAAGATTCTACTACCGGTTGAAGCAATTTATTTCGATAAGCACGGTAAAGAGTCAATTCGTCAAAATTGGCAGTTTCGCCGGCCTTTTCCTTTAATTGGCCTAACTTCCATTCCGGATCCCATTCGATAAATACTTGTTCCAATTTTTCCAATAGCTGAGGATTTAACAAAAGCGAAATGTCCAACTCCCCCGATGAAACATATGGTATTAAATGCCCCTTAATAGTGGATGTTGCCAAATTTCTTGCCTGAGCCACAGCTTCCATGCTTCCTAATTCCAGAAACAGTTTAAAACTTAGACCGGAGCTAGTAGCCTTATCCGTTTGTTTCTTGTTGCTTTCTTTGGGTTTTCTTTCCCTTTTTTTGGGCAATGATGGTGGGGTAAGTGATTTTTCAATACCCTTTTCCTGGACATAATTTCGAATAATCTCAATAAATTGTGGTCCGATTCCTTCCACTTTTGCCTTTCCAAAACCACTTATTTTCAGAAGCTCCTCCTTGCTTTCCGGCAATATGGTACACATTTGACTTAGCGATTTTTTGTTTGCAACCAGGTAAATTGGCATGTTTTCTTCTTCGCAAATACGGTCACGAAGTTCTCTTAAGGCATAGTATAAGTTGACGTGGGGAATGTCGCGCAGGTCTTCTTTACGTCGGGTTGCATAACAGTTGATTGGACAAACCGGAAGATTCAAATTGCCTTTAAGTTTCATATAACTTTCGAGATTAAACTCCTTGCCAATTGTTTTCAAAAAGGAAAGTTTGCTATGGATACCTCGCCACAGTTCTTCTATAAGGGGATTCAAATCTTTGGCAGTTTCAATGCTTTCGGTTTCCAATGGACAGTTTTGTAAACTAGTCAGCTTGGAGTTGAGTTGTGCCGTAAAAAAGGAAGTAGCCTTATCTAAGCGTTCTTGCAACAGAACGGAATCAGCAGGATTTTCGAGCAATTGAAGGAGTTGCAGCTCAAATTTCTTGCAAACCGAATTTAATTCTACCCATTCATTTAACCAGTGTTCGGCCCATTGTGTTGAGGCGGAATTCAGATGTAAGCTTTGGTTGTGTACTTCTTTACTTAATTCCTGAGCCTGGTAAACAAATTCCTGAAAATTGAATAATTCTAAAAGGATTTTGCGATGGAACTTGGCCTTCCCTTCTTCCAACACCACATCAATCAGGTTGGCAGGAAGTTTTCGTTCGGAGAATTGAACTACTTTTTCATGGTTTTCCAAACTGTTTGGATTTATTTTTGATTTAAGGTAAATGCCCTCCAGGGTTCTGCAACGGCTTAAAGCAACATACACTTGTCCGTTCGAAAATGCTTTTTCAGCATCGATTTCTACCTCGTCAAAACTTAGTCCCTGACTTTTATGAATGGTGATGGCCCATGCTAAACGCAATGGATATTGTGAAAAGCTTCCAACTTCATCCTCTTCAATGGTATTGCTTTTCTTGTCAAGCTTATATTGGATGTTGGTCCAGCGGTCGGGTTTTACTTCAATGGCTTGGTTTTCTCCATCACAAAGTACCATGATGTGTTTTTCGGAAAGTTCGGTAACAAGGCCTAATTTACCATTGAAATAGCGTTTGTCGGTATCGTTTTTAACAAACATAACCCTTGCACCTACTTTTAATTCGATGCTGGGGTCGGTTGGGTAAGCCTTTTCCGGAAAGGTGCCATTTACATTGGCCTGGTATAGGAAGACAGGACCGCTAAGTTTGGCTAGTTCTTCCTGATTTACCGCATCAGCCATGTAATTGTGGGTAACCAGGGAAATTGTTTTGTCGCTTTTTACCCAATCGGGTTGATATCGGGTGTTAAGCAAGGCAATTGTTTCCGGGTCCAATAGATTGTTGCGCACTTTGTTAAGTAAATCAACAAAATATTGGTCGTTTTGCCTGTAAATTTTGTCTAACTCAATATAAATCGGATGAACCTCTGAAATCACTTTGGCATCAAAAAAGAAAGGACTGGCATAGGTTGAAGAAAGTATTTGCCATTCCTGATCGTTTACCACCGGAGGTAATTGATACATGTCGCCAATAAACATAACCTGAACTCCTCCGAAAGGGGCTTGGGTGTTACGCCTTACTACCCTTAGCATCACATCAATGGCGTCTAAAACATCACACCGAACCATGCTTATTTCATCAATGATGAGCAAGTCCAATTGCCGCATCACCGACCTTCGCAAGTTGTTTAATTTGGCGCTACCCAGCAGTTTATTGGATTGTACAGAAGGTTTAGTCTTATCTATTGGTGGTATGAACGGCGAAAATGGTAGTTGAAAAAAGGAATGAATCGTGCTTCCTCCTGCCTGTATTGCCGCTACTCCCGTAGGAGCTAAAACGGATATTTGTTTGAAGCAATTCTCCTTGATATATCTTAATAAGGTGGTCTTACCGGTGCCCGCTTTGCCCGTAAGAAAAATGCATTGGTTGGTTTCGTTGGCAAATGCATAGGCCCGACGAAATTGATCATTTAATTCCATAAAATAATTTTTGCAAATATAGTGATTTCTGATATTGTATGAAGAAAAAATATTTTTACTTGACCGATTCCAAAGTTACCACTTTTAACCTGACCTTTTGTCTTTTTACACTTAGGTCTTCTGTCCTTTTGTCCTACTCGTTCAATACTTTCAGTCATTTTGTCTTAGCTTTGTTCTTAGGAAAGATGTTTGACTTCCGAAAAATCGTTCGGCGTCAACCCCAAAGCGCCGGACCCAAACCTTACAACCATGAATTTAAACAATTTTACCATTAAATCGCAGGAAGCCATCAGCTCAGCACAACAACTGGCCCTGGCTAAAAGCAACCAAAGCATCGAAACCGGACATATCCTTAAAGGTATCTTCGAAGTGGATGAAGACGTGGTGCCTTACCTGCTCAAAAAGCTCAACGTCAATGTTCAATCTACCGAACAAATCGTTGACCGCATCCTCGAATCCTATCCCAAAATCACCGGAGGCAATACCTACCTTTCCAACAACGCCGCTCAGGCCCTGGCCAAAGCCCAACAGTTTATTACTGAATCAGGCGATGAATTCGTTTCCATCGAACACCTCTTGCTGGGTTTGTTGTCCGTAAAAGACCAGGTTTCCCAACTATTGAAAGATGCCGGTGTTTCCGAATCCAACCTCAAAGCAGCCATCAAAGAATTGCGCAAAGGTTCCAAAGTCACTTCCCAAAGCGCCGAAGAAACCTATAATTCCCTGGCCAAATACGCCCAACACCTCAACAAACTGGCCCAAACCGGTAAACTCGACCCGGTCATTGGCCGCGACGAAGAAATCCGTAGGGTGCTACAAATCCTTTCACGCCGTACCAAAAACAACCCCATCCTCATTGGTGAGCCCGGTGTAGGTAAAACAGCCATAGCTGAAGGACTTGCCCACCGCATCGTTAACGGCGACGTGCCCGAAAACCTCAAAACCAAGCAAATCTATTCCCTCGATATGGGAGCCCTGGTAGCCGGTGCCAAATACAAAGGCGAATTTGAAGAAAGGCTGAAAAGTGTGGTGAAGGAAGTCATTGGTTCCAATGGGGAAATTATCCTCTTCATCGACGAAATCCACACCCTGGTTGGCGCAGGTGGCGGAGGAGAAGGTGCTATGGATGCTGCCAACATCCTCAAACCTGCCCTGGCAAGAGGCGAACTCCGCGCCATAGGAGCCACCACCCTCAACGAATACCAAAAATACTTCGAAAAAGACAAAGCCCTCGAACGCCGTTTCCAAAAGGTGATGATCGAAGAGCCCGATACCCAGGATGCCATTTCTATCCTGCGCGGACTCAAGGAAAAATACGAAGTGCACCACAAAGTGCGCATCAAAGACGAAGCCATCATCGCAGCCGTGGAATTGTCGCAACGCTACATCAACGACCGTTTCCTGCCCGATAAAGCCATCGACCTAATGGACGAAGCCGCTTCCAAACTCCGCATGGAAATCAATTCCGCTCCCGAAGAGTTGGATGAACTGGAGCGCCGCATCCGCCAGTTGGAAATCGAGCGTGAAGCCATCAAACGCGAAAACGACGAGAAAAAGCTAGCCAGTCTGGCCGAAGAAATTGCCAACCTCAGCGAAGACCGCAACCGCCTCAAAGCCAAATGGCAAGGCGAAAAAGATATCGTGGAGCAAATCCAGAAGGCCAAAACAGATATTGAAACCTATAAGTTCGAAGCCGACCAGGCCGAGCGTCAGGGCGATTACGGAAAAGTAGCCGAAATCCGTTATGGCAAAATCAAGGAAGCCGAAAATACCGTCAACACCCTCATGGCCCAGCTTGCCGAAACCCAGGGCGGAAAACCCATGATCAAGGAAGAAGTAGATTCCGAAGACATAGCCGGGGTGGTAAGCCGTTGGACAGGCATTCCCATTAACAAAATGTTGCAAAGCGAGCGCGAGAAACTCCTGCATATCGAAGAAGAATTGCACCGCCGGGTAGTAGGACAAAACGAAGCCATTGAAGCCATTGCCGATGCCGTTCGCCGCAGCCGTGCCGGGTTACAGGATGCCAAGCGTCCCATAGGTTCATTCATCTTCCTGGGAACCACCGGGGTAGGTAAAACCGAGGTAGCCAAAGCCCTGGCCGACTACCTGTTCAACAACGAAAACGCCATGACCCGCATCGATATGAGTGAGTACCAGGAACGCCACAGCGTAAGCCGCCTGGTGGGTGCGCCTCCCGGATACGTGGGTTACGATGAAGGCGGACAACTGACCGAAGCCGTTCGACGCAAACCTTACAGCCTCGTGTTGTTAGACGAAATCGAAAAGGCCCATCCCGATGTGTTCAATATTTTGCTCCAGGTGCTCGACGATGGCCGCCTCACCGACAACAAAGGCCGGGTGGTGAATTTCAAAAACACCATCATCGTGATGACCAGCAATTTAGGTTCCCACCTCATCCAGGACAATTTCGAAGGACTGGAAGAGTGGAATAGGGAAGAGGCCATTGGCAAAACCAGGAACGAAATTTTCGAACTCTTGAAAAAGACCATACGTCCCGAGTTTTTGAACCGCATCGACGACATCATCATGTTCCTGCCCTTAACCCGCGAGGATGTGCACAACATCGTAGTGATGCAGCTCGACCAGTTGAAGGAGCGCTTAAAAAATGCCGATGTAAGCCTAAGTTACACCCCCGAGGCCGTAGATTGGATAGCCCAGTTGGGTTACGACCCACAGTTTGGTGCCCGTCCCGTGAAGCGCGTCATACAAAAGCAGGTATTAAACGAATTATCCAAGTACCTATTGGCCGGCAAGGTCGACAAGGAAAAAGAAATCGTGCTGGACATGTTCGACAAGCAATTGGTCTTCAGGCACCAGCCGGTAGCCGAGGCATAATCAAATCAAGCCAACGAATAAAAGATAAACGGAATCCAGTCTCTTTGAATGAAAAGGAGGCTGGATTTTTATTTGGGCGTGCCCTTCCCGCCAAAAAGCTTTTCGCCCTTGAATAAGCATTTTCCTGTGGCGGTCAGGTCGGGCTATCCACTGCAAGTCCGCGGTCCGGCTGGCTATCGCTGCGCCGTTCCTTGCGGGCTTTCCGTTTCTATCCCTCACGCGGGGGGAAGCGCTGGGGTTTATCCCAACATGTGGTAAGCGTCTCTTCTGCTAAATACTGTCTTTTTAATTAATTCTGCCATGCTTTGGTTATACCCAATTAGTGTATAAATAATGCACCAATACAAATAACTATCTATTTGATAAGTCATATTTTTTCATGCAAATACCTTGAAATTTTCAATTGTAACTATCCTTTCTTTATTACATTCGCCAAGGCAGATGAATGGGGGGATTGGGGTGAGGAAGGGGATGAAGGCGGATGTTATGGGCAATGCTATTGGACATCTTGACTAATGTAAAAGCTTGTGAGGAAACAAAAGATTACCAGATGAAAAAACTTTATAATTTACTAACTTTGTGACATATTTAAATGGCAAAAGCAGACTACATAGTATCGTTAATCAAATCGCATTACAACAATGAACCCGAAAGGTTCACGACCGTTGCATTGCAGATTGCTGCCCACGAAGCCAAACTGGGGCATACGCTTGTTGCCAACGACATAAAAAGCATTATTGACAAGGCAAAGGAAACCAAACACAAAACCAAAGCATTTGCACCCGATTTTCAGGGCTTGATTCAGGAAAACGTCCCTGCCGTAAGATTGGCGGATATGATTGCTTCTGAAGACATTAAAACCAAAATAAATCGCATCATTTCAGAGTTTGTGCAGCGTGATAAACTTCGCAAGCACGATTTGGAAAATCGCAGGAAAATTTTGCTTTCAGGTCCTCCCGGAACGGGCAAAACCCTTACAGCTTCCATTGTTGCCAACGAATTGAACCTGCCGCTTTACACTATTTTAATGGACAAAATGGTTACAAAGTTTATGGGCGAAACCAGTGCAAAATTGCGTCAGGTGTTTGATTTGATTGAGCAAAAACAAGGAGTCTATCTGTTTGATGAATTTGATGCCATTGGTGGCGAACGCAGCCGTGATAATGATGTGGGTGAAATGCGGAGGGTGTTAAATTCTTTTTTGCAATTTATTGAACGGGACAATTCCGACAGCTTGATTATTGCCATTACCAACAACAAAGAACTGTTAGACCAAGCCCTGTTCCGCAGGTTTGACGATGTAATTTTATACCACTTGCCAAATTTGAAAGAAAAAGAAGAATTGCTTAAAAACAGACTGTCGCAGTTTACTAAAAAAATAAAGTTTAAAGATTTATTACCTAACATAAACGGACTTAGTCACGCTGAAATATCGCTTGCCTGCATTGATGCCATTAAAGAAACGATTTTGAACGAAAAGCAGCAGATGAACAATGATTTAATTTTAAAAGCAATCAAAGACCGTAATGCAGCTTATCACAAATAAGTTTAAAGAATGGCATCCTATAAACACATCTTCATTCAAGGTAATGTAAGCAGCGAGAAATATAGAGCGCCTTCGGCAATGGGAGCGAAACCACGCATACCCGTTAGAGACAGGGCAACACAAAGCCAAAGACTTTTAAATCAATTTGCCGAAATTTGGCAGCAAAAAGAGCAACTGCAACAACAACGCAGTGCCGAACAAATTGCCACACGGGAAGGAACATACATTCAGTTTACCAGTGCGGCAGACCACGATTTAATTACCAAAAGTTTGGAAGACCTAAGAAAAGGTATTCGTCTACTCAATATCAAAGAAATTCCTGTTGGCGATAATCAAACACAAATACGTGCAACCATATATGTTCCAAATGGAAAAGAAGGTGCTTTTGTCAATAAAATCAATGCTTATCGCACAAAAAATAATACAACAGTTACTTTTCAAAATCAGTTAGACCATAATTTGGTTACCGAAAGCATAAATCAACTTGGAAATAATATCAGCTTAAGAAATATAAAAGATGTTATTGTTGTAGATGAAGAAAAAACAAAGGTTAATGTCAATTTGCCAGTTGGACAAGAGGATTATTTCATTGAAGAAATTTTAAAGATTTTCCCAGGAACAGAGATAAAAATCACACCTGCGAATTCTGAACTGGTTAATAGCATTGAAGATGTAAGCTTGGCTTTATTGGAAGGGTTATGGACGGACAATCAGCAACTTATACCAAATGAAAACACAAAATGGTGCGAAACGTGGTTAAACGTGAACACCAAAGAAAACCAAGAACAAAAACAAATTGTAGAGTTTCTTGCAACGGCACAAAATATCGGCATTGAAGTAAAGCAACGCAGTATCTTATTTCCAGAAAGAGCTGTTTTGTTGGTAAATGCCAATCGTGAACAGTTGGTTGAACTAATGTTACAAAGTGATTTGTTGGCAGAGTTCAGGGCTGGGCAAGAACCCGCAGGATTCTGGGTAAACGAAAGTCGTATTGAGCAACAAGCTTGGGTTGATGATTTATTGCAAAGAATACAAATTGTAGATAGCAACGTAAAAGTTTGTTTGTTAGACACTGGCATAAACAGCGGACACCAATTGTTGCAACCGCTTATTGACAACAACAATACACTTACGGTTGATAACGCTTGGGGTACTAACGACCACGCCAACGGTGCAGGGCACGGTACACTAATGGCAGGCGTAGCAGGTTATGGACAAATGGAACAAGTGCTAACTTCGGCTAATTCAGTTTCGCTTACGCATAAATTGTGTTCGGTAAAAATTCTGCCCAATCAGGGACAAAACCCACGGGAATTGTGGGGCGATATAACTTCACGGGGAATTTCAATAGCCGAAATCCAAAACCCGAATATGGTGTTGGTGTATTGTATGGCGGTAACATCACAAGAAGATACCCACAGAGGCAGACCTTCTTCGTGGTCAGGTGCAGTAGATAATTTGGCTTATGGCGAAGGCGAAAACCAACGCCTGATAATTGTTTCGGCTGGAAATGTAGCTGATGATGAATTGTGGCAAAATTATCCTGATGCAAACTTTACATCTTCCGTTCAAAATCCCGCCCAAGCGTGGAACGCATTGGTAGCAGGAGCATACACCAGTAAAATTCAAGTAACTGACCCGAATTTTCAAAATCATACACCTGTTGCCAACGAAGGACAACTTTCGCCTTACAGTACAACTTCATTAGTTTGGGAAAGAAAATGGGCAGTAAAACCCGATGTGGTTTTTGAAGGCGGAAATCTTTTAAGAGCACCCGACAACAGCATTTTGGGACACGAAGATTTAGAACTCTTGTCCACTTCAAGACAATTTAACAGAGGACGACATTTTGATACCATTTGGGCAACAAGTGCTGCGGCTGCACAAGCATCGTGGTTTGCAGCAAAAATTGCGTACGAATATCCCAACGCTTGGGCAGAAACCATAAGAGGGTTGGTTATTCATTCCGCTAATTGGAACCCTGCAATGTTGGCCCAACAAAATGTGCAACAAGGCAACCGAGCGAGTTTTAGAAATTTGTTGCGAACCTTTGGTTTTGGAATTCCCGATTTAGGCCGAGCATTGTATAGTCAGGAAAGTGCATTGACCTACATTGCACAGGAAATCATTCAGCCGTTCAGTTTCAAAGACGGAAGCAGCACAGCAGAAACCAACGAAATTCATTTTTTCAATTTGCCGTGGGCAAGCGATTTGTTGTTGCAAATGGGCGAAACACCCGTAAAATTGAAAGTTACGCTTTCATATTTCATAGAACCCGGGGCAGGGGAAATCGGTTGGAAAGACAAATATCGTTATCAGTCGCACGGTTTGCGTTTTGATATCAATAATGTGGGTGAAAAGGAAGAAGTTTTCAGAAAACGAATAAACACCGCAGCACGAGAAGAAGATGAAGATTTCCAAGGGAATTCGGGGGCTGATCGTTGGAAAGTTGGAAAAGATAATCGGAGTAATGGTTCAATTCATTCAGATTATATGGAAATGACAGCAGCAGAACTTTTTGAATGCAATCTCATTGCTGTTTATCCTATTATTGGATGGTGGCGTGAACGCAAACATTTGGGAAAAGTCGAAAATCAAGCCCGTTATGCCTTGATAATTTCGCTTGAAACACCTGCACAAGATGTTGAGCTATACACCACTGTTAGAAATATGATTGAAGTGCCGATAGAGGTAAATGCAATTTAGAAGCACAGCCCATAACAGCACCTACCCAAAATTGGCGGTTCAGTGGTCAAATCAAGCTTTGTGCTTCTATCAAAGTGTCTGCTTGGTTGACAGTGAAGCGCTTCGAAATCGCCAACTTCGGATAGCTTCAAAACGCAGGCAGTAAACTATTTAAAATTGTGTTATAAGAATAATCAAATAAATCAAGTTTTAATTTGAAATATGAGTGAAAAACTATTCAAAGTTAATTACGATAAAATAAAGCACCTTTATAAAGTGCAAAATGATAAGACAAGCATTGATAAACTCATTATTCAATTAAAAAAGGAACTTGGTGACAAAATCTTGGAAATTAGTGTTAGGGGGCTATCAGCTGGCAAGAATGATTTTTATTTCAAACAAATACCCTACGGCTTTGAGCAAAGAGCCATATATTGGGAATCAAGATCAATAGACAGAAAGAAAACTCGACAATATTATATAAAAATATATGTTGACCGGGATAAATTTCATTTAGCACTTTGTAATTTAATTTTCATTTCAGATCACCCGGAACTCAACCTAAAACCTGCGAAAGAATCAGATTTTTATTACAACAGAGACAAATCATTTAGATTAGTAGAAAAAATTTTTAAGAAGCATACGAAATACTTTTGTGTATCTGCTTTCTGCGGAATACTACCTACCAGTGAATGGTATGCTAGAGCATATATAAAAATAATTGCCGAGGTTCCTGTAACTGCTCATGATGTCTTTGTTCATTCAGACATAAGTAATCTATCTGAATTTGGCTTAAATCACATTGAAGAAATAGGAAAAGAATTTGCTAAAATTGTTACCAGCGAAAATGTTGATTTACATGAGTTGTATCAAAAGAAATCAAAACGCCATTCCATTTCGCGAAGAGCTGAAAATATCGTTCGAAAAAAACACGGTTTTAAAAATGTAGGAGACATGTATATTAACGAGACTATGTTAGCGAACTATACAAAATCATTATTCCCAGATACCATTCGTCAATATAGTGCGAAATGGCTTGGAAAGTATTTGATAGATATTTTCATCCCATCATTAAATATTGCAATAGAATATCATGGAGAGCAACATTTTAAAGCAATTGATAGGTTTGGAGGTGAAGAAAAATTATTGAAGCAACAAAAACGAGATGAGTTTGTACGTGAACAATGCAAAAAGAATGGAGTACTTCTTCTCGAACTGACATATGAATTTAAAGTAACAGAAAAAAACGTATATGATTTTTTGTCTCAACACATTGATATTCCAAATTATAAACGTCCTTTTTCCCTATTCGATTAAAAGCTGAAAGGGTAGTATAATTGGATTATATGAAAGCTAAAATATAAGGCCTTATCCCAAGTGCAGCCCATCGGAATCTCCTTCCGAACTTCTACTGAACTTTGTTGTTTCCAAACTACTCCCAAATCTTCTACCCAAGCCTATCAGGTTTTTTAAACCGCTAGGTTCATTTTATAAAGCTTGCCTTTCAGCCCTACCTTATTCAAGTTCCGTAATTTTTTGCCATCCTTCAAAAGTTTTTTCTTTTTTCTCCAACAGGTTGGTATCCTTTAAGGCCTGATATATTTATCGATTTTATTGGTCAGGTTGACCCGGAATGAAGTGGTCAAGTTCACCGGAATTATCCCATTAAACCATTCACTCAAATTTGATAATATTTGACCATAAATTCACCTATTTACCAAATTTATAGAAATGTTTAAAAAAGAAAAACACATCAATATCGCTTGGAAATTATTTTGACCAATTTGTTAGCAGCCAAGTCTCGGCAGGTCGATCCAAAAATGTAAGCGAAGTTATCCGGGCAGGACTTCGACTTTTGGAGGATGATGAAAGTAAAAATGTAGCTTTGAGAAAAGCTATTCAAGAAAGAATTGACAGCGGAATTGCCCACGATTTCGACCCCAAGAAACATCTTCAAGAACTTAAAACCGAAATTGTCATTTGAAACGAAGTGAACAAATGGCAAGTGAGGTGGGATGTGGGAAGATTCAGCCCAAATTTATGATAGTCCATTAATGCTTTTCCCCATTCAAATTAAAATTCGGTGCATTCGGATCCTTTTTCCTAAAGGTCAAAAAGGTAATAATCTTGTTCAAATCTTCCGGCCTCAACTGCTTGGGTGAAATGGTGTTTTTATGCTCCGGAGTTGAATTAATCATGTTTTTTGAATAATTACCCAACATCGTGGCTGTGAAATTTGGAATAAGCTTTTTATGCTTGATCTTCTTAACATGACATCCGGCGCAGTGAATTTTGAATAGTGCTTCTCCCTGTTTTAAACTGTTTAATAGTTCCTTTTCATCTTCCGCACTTAATTTTACCGGAATGGAATATTGCTCCATCGGCGATTTGCACCGAATAGCCAGTATTAGCAAGGGTATACACAACCACAAACCTAGTTTTTGCATTAGTAAATTCCTCCCAAAATTCGATTGTTCAGTTTCTTATTCGTACTTTCCGGAAGCTTATTCGGCGGGATAACCTCAGGAATATCCTCCGTTAACGACTTCATAAAAACAATTAATTGGTGCTTTTCCTCTGGGTTTAATCGCAAAGAATCAGCCGATAAGGTCTGATTTTCAATCCCAAGTCCTTTCCCTTTCCCCCCGCCGGCATTGTAAAATTCAATAACCTGTGCCAAATTTCGAAAACCACCATGGTGAAAATAGGGTTTTGTTTTTGTAATATTGCGTAAAGTGGGGGTTCGAAAAGCTCGATCCATCTCTTGTACGGCATGTACCCCAAAACGCCCAACATCCTGACTTAAACGCAAATAGTTAGTATCTTCCGGAACTCCCAAAACCTCAAATTCAGAACTAATATATGGCGGTTTTGTCCCATTGAATTGGGGTACAAAATGACAAGTTCCACATTGGGCTTTGCCCATAAATACATTAAAACCTTTTATTACTTCTGGGTCAAGCATTTTAGTTGTCGAATTCATGGCACGGTCAAATGGAGAGTCGTAAAAACTTAAACTGCCATAATACAGGGTTAATGCAGAGGCTATGTGTTCGATGTTTACTTCCTTTTCGGTAGGTGTATACTTGAGCCAGGATTTAAATGCCTGACGATAGGTAGGAATAGCTAAAACCTTTTCAACCAATTCCTGGGTTTGGCTGCCCATTTCTTTAGGATTGGTGGTAACATCTTTGGCCTGGTTTTGCAGGGAAATATGCTTGCCATCCAACATCAATAATTGGTAATGAATAGCATTGAGCAAACTGGGTGTGTTTCGGGGTAATACTTCCGTTTGATTGAATTGCATTGCAGTATTTACCAAAGTGTCGGTAAAGCCTTGGCTGGGCTTATGGCAAGAGGCACAGCTTCGTTTGTTGTTTCCAGATAAAATTGGATCAAAGAATAAAAGTTTGCCTACCTCTGAAATTTGCCTCAAAATGGCGCTATCCTTCACATAAAAATAGATTCCCTTGGTTTCCTGACCTTGGTAGAGGTTTTTATCGAAAATAGAATTGACCTGGCTGTTGAGGGTATAATCTTGTCGACTGATGGTTTCGAATTGATATTTTCGGATCAGTGCCTGGTTGATGCGAAAAAGGGGGTTGACAAAATCCCGGATAAATAGAAAATGGTTGAAGGTGTAAAAGGCTGTATCCGGCTGTTTTTGTAAAAAGGAAATAGCCTGCTCGTATAAATTAAGGTAATCCTGGCTCAAAGAAGTACTGGGATAACATTGGTTGTAAACCTTGTAAATGTTACCTACTCCTGGCAGCATGTTTTTGAGCTCCATAATTACCATACTGGTATCCGGACATTCGAAGCCGGTGGTATAAATAGAAGCTAAATTGAGCAGAAAGAGGCGATTGCAGAAATAGAATACGCCCGGATCTTTCATTTGGGTTTGAATAGAATCGGATTCAAATACATCTAAAGCCTGCTGAGCTGCTTGAATCAAGGAAAAAAGGGAATCTCGATTAGCGTTATCTTCCTGTAAATACTCAGCAGCTAAATACCAACCTGCACCTGGCCTTTTATAGGGCTTTTCGAATTTTTCAAACACCTCCGTTTCCCATTCCACAGGCAATACTCCATTGATTTGCTTATAGGCATTAGGCTCAAGGTAGCGCAACCAAAAATCAAGGTATTTGTAACGAATTCTTAAAGAATAAAGCATTTGGAACACCTGGTCTCTTTGTTCAGGGCTTTTGCTTCCTTGCTTGATTTGGTTCAGTAGCTGAGCCTGTTCTTCTTTTAATTGCCTTATTCCTGCCTGGTATTGCTGTTCGTAGGCAGTAGTATCGGATGTGGAAAACGAAACCATGAATGCACATCCGATAAGCAAGAAATAAAGGATAATTCGGTTCATGATAATCCAGGGCAAACCGCAAATGGGTCAACAAAGCTAATTCAAGGGAGTTAAATTAATTAGTTTGGGATGTTTTTTAACAATAAAACAGGATGAACATGAAAGCTGTAAAGAAGAACCCGAAGGATTTTAACATTAAATTAGCTGTTCTGGGTAAATTTCACTTCCTGGCATGGTTTTCCCAAGGATTATTTTATTCATTTTTGTGCCATGTTAAAATATGCTCCCATTTTAGTGTTTTTTCTTGCCTTTCATTCAGTTGTAAATGCTCAAAAGCCTGGTTCCATACCCATGAAGGCCATGATTTACAATGTGGAGAATTTGTTTGATACCATCAATGATCCCAATAAAGATGATGAGGAGTTTTTACCTTCTGCCAAAAAGAATTGGAATTCTAAACGTTACCAGGAAAAGTTAAGGCATATAACCCAAGTGATGAGTACTGCCGGATTTCCGGAATTGGTAGGATTGTGTGAAATTGAGAATAAAGGGGTGCTGAATGACTTGGTTGCTATGGATTCCTTAAAACCATTTGGCTATCAGGTAGTTCATTTTGACAGCCCCGATGAGCGTGGTGTGGATGTAGGTTTATTAATTAAGTCCAATTCATTTAAGTTTGTATCTGCCAAATCGGTTAGGGTTCAGCTTCCAGGCGAAAATCCTAGACCAACTAGGGATATTTTGTACGCCAAATTGGCTTTCAAAAGAGATACCTTGCATGTGTTTGTTAACCATTGGCCTTCCAGAAGGGGTGGGGAAGAGGAAAGTGAACCTAATCGCATAGCAGCTGCTCAAACCCTTAAACATGTGTCAGATAGCTTATTTAAAGTTTCATCTGATTCCAAAATATTAATTATGGGTGACTTAAACGATTATCCAACCAATAAAAGTGTCAAAGATGTGTTGGGTGCTACGCCGGTTGAAGCATTGGCTAAACGAACCGGTTTTATAAACCTGGTTGCGCCTTTAATGGAAAAAGGTGAAGGTTCGGAGTACTATCAGGGTAAATGGACTATGCTGATTAATGTAATTTCTTCTACTTCCCTGGTTAAGTCGGTTCGGGGTTTAAGAATAGGTACAGCCAGTATTTTAAAAAAGGATTTCCTGCTGTATAAAAATGAAAAGAAGGGCACAGAGGAACCTAATCGTACCTATGGCGGTGACCGCTACTACGGTGGATATTCCGATCATTTGCCGGTACTGGTTGATCTGCAATGGAATAAATAAAATTGTAATGTCTCGTTTTCGGCAAACCCTATTCCAACCAACTATCCTCTTTCTCGGGGTGTGCTTTGCCCTTCAATTATTTCTTTCAAATCCAATAAAGGCTCAGGATTCAATAAAGAATACAGCATTAAATCGGTTTTTAACGGCATCTCCTACTTACAATAAAAAAAGAGTTGCCTGGCTTTCCGGAAGTTTGGGAGTAAGCTATGTGGGTAGCATGACCGGTTTGTATTATTTATGGTATGCCGGATATCCTCAATCGAACTTTCATATTTTTAACGATAACAAGGAATGGTTGCAAATTGATAAAGGCGGTCATTTAATTTCTTCCTACTATATTGGTATGTTAGGAAAAGAAACCATGCATTGGGCCGGCATGAACAGGCCATTGTCGGTTTGGTTTGGTGGCTCCTTTGGTTCTATCTTTTTGCTTACTGTGGAAGTTTTTGACGGCTTTTCACAAGAATGGGGCTTCTCCTGGGGCGATATCATTGCAAACTCCACCGGAACAGCCACTTATATCGGACAAGAATTACTCTGGAAAGAACAACGATTTACCTGGAAAATAAGTTATGCCGATAATTACTTGGCCCACTACCGACCCGATTTGTTAGGGAGCAGTCCAATTCAACGTTTGTTAAAGGATTACAATGGGTTAACTTATTGGCTTTCCGGAAATATTCATTCCTTTTTGCCTGAAAGTTCCGGATTTCCCCGGTGGCTAAGCGTTGGGGTAGGGTATGGTGCCTCCGGAATGCTTGGCGCTCATTACAATCCGGCTACCGACCCCGATGGAAATCCACTGCCTTCGGTGGATCGCTTCCGGCAATATTACCTAACCCTCGACATTGATTTATGGCGAATAAAAACCAGAAGCAAGGTGCTACGTACCTTGTTTAGCGCTATCCGAATCATTAAAATTCCAACTCCAACCCTGGAGTTTAATTCCAATGCTAAAGGAAAAGTAAGGTTTTACGGAATGTATCCTTTCTTTTAAGCCTGGGTTTGCTTCATTAATTCCACATAAACCTTTCTCCATCCAACCCATTCAAAATGCTCACTCAAAGTTTCGTTATGCCACAAAGGCATAAATTGTCCTCCATACTTTTTGATAGTATGTAAAAATTCGAGCGATGTATTTAATGCCTCTGCAGGATTTAGTTTCATGTAGTTGTTCAAGGTGGCATCCATTACAGTTATAGGATGCAACAATAAAGGTGTTTCCTGTTCCGAATCCAAATCGAAAAAGAAAAATGGGGTAGAGGTTCCGGCTCTAAAACCCGGTAAATCGGCAAATCCCAGAGAGAAATCCTCCCGTATATCCAATTCCAATAAATTCAAATAGGTTTGAGGAAATTCAAGTTTTAAAAAATGCTGCCTGCTAATGGTAATTTCCCGGTTTAATATATTTGAAAGCCGATCAATTTCCATTTTTACTATAGAAATATCCTTGTTAGATGCAAAGGAAGGATGTATTCCAACTAAATAATCGTCAGCAAGTGATTTGATTAGTCTGCTGAGTTTTCGGTTATAATAGGGAACATTTCGATCCATCGGACCATAATTAGCAAGCAGAAAAAAGAAAACCGGTTTGGTATTGGTTTGCAGATGTATTTCCTTTAGTAAATCATAGGTATCGTACACGTCTTTTTCCAAACCCAATAAAGTCCTGAATCGTTTTTTGGGGTTGGTAAAATCCGCCTTCAAAAGATCCTGAAATGTGGCACCAATGGTTCTTGGAAATCCTTTTTCTAAATAGGCCCAGGCATTGTCAATGTCAATGGTAGGTAGCACCGAAAATGAATTGGTACTATACTCAAGCGAAGGGAATAGGCTTTGTAAAACCTTGGCAATCTTTTCAGCCCAGATATTGATTATTGGAAATTGTAAAAATCCATTTTTACCGGCAAAACTTTCTTTTCCCTCAAATCTGCCATAGCTGTCTTTTACATGAGGTAAATATTCCTCATACCGGCTCATCAAAAAAAAGGATGCGGCAAAAGGATCAAAAGGCAATAGGGAATATTTTCCGGTAGCAAAAAATGCCTTGGTGTTTTCCCAATCAAAAACATGAATATTTTGTTCTATTATTCCTTTCTCAAACAACAAACTGCGGGCCTGAATAAATGGTATGCCTTCAACAGGATGCTGGGTATAGCTAATTCTGGAATAATGAGATACATTAAATTCCTCAATATCATCCGTTACCCGGTAATCAATGTTTAATAATTTTCCAAAGAAAAAACGGAAGGTATATTTCAACCTGGGTGTTAATTGGTTGGTGTAAATTAATAGCATTTTGAATTCCGGCGAAGGTACATCAAATACCACAAGAATTTGTTTTAAGGATTATTGTATTGGGTATTACAACATATTCTTCACCTTTGCAGGGTGAATTTTACCAATGCTTTTCGGAACTTTGCCTTGCTCAAACAACGCGATTTCCGTAACTACCTATCAGGAACATTCTTCCTCACCATCGGTGTTCAGGTTCAATCCGTTGCGGTTGGTTGGCAGGTTTACGAACTTACCCGCGACCCGCTTTGGCTGGGTATGATTGGACTTTCCGAAGCCCTGCCCTTTATCCTTTCTACCTTTCCGGGAGGTCACGTTGCCGATACCCGCAAACGTAAGTCTATCCTGAAATGGACTATCTCGGGCTATTTGTTTTGCAGCCTGGTGCTTTGGATACTGAGCAAGTTTTACCTCGGCTGGATTAGTTCTTCCGGAATTTGGTCAATTTTCCTGGTTATCGGTTTGGTGGGTGTAATGCGTGGTTTTGCCGGCCCTGCCCGTTCTGCCTTCGGATTTCAATTAATTTCTAAAGATCGTTTGCCTCAAGCAGCATCCATCTCTAGTACTGTTTGGCAAGCTGCAGCAGTTCTTGGCCCTGCCTTAGGTGGATTCTTATACGCTTGGTATGGTAGCACAGGAGCTTACCTCTTTACCCTGTTTTGTATTGCCACAAGTCTCCTAAGTTATTTTCTCATTAAAGCCGATCCTCCTCCGGCCTCTCAAACTACTGAACCTGCTATTACCAAAGTTAGGGAAGGGATGAAGTTTTTTTTCAACCATCCGCTTATCCTTCCTGCTATGTCCCTCGATATGCTGGCAGTATTGCTGGGTGGAGCCGTCGCCGTTCTCCCCATGTTTTGCGACCAGGTTTTATTTACCGGTCCTACCGGCTTGGGTATACTGAGGGCTATGCCTTCCTTTGGGGCTATCATCGCCGGACTTTTTACAACCTTCCTTCCAATTACCACCAATACCGGAAAAAAATTATTGTTCAGTACCGCCGGATTTGGTGTTTCCATGATTCTGTTCGCTTTATCCAAAAATTTTTACCTGTCTTGCTTTATTTTAGCACTCAGCGGCGCATTCGACATGGTTAGTGTAGTGGTTCGTCACACCATTTTACAAACCTATTCTCCCGAAGAAATGCGAGGCAGATTGTCGGCTATCAACTACATTTTTGTTGGCACTTCTAATGAAATTGGTGCCTTCGAAAGTGGTTTGGCCGCAAAATTGTTTGGATTGGTCAATTCCGTGGTGCTCGGTGGCTTCGGCACTTTACTTGTTACCTCCGCAATAGGCTATTTTTCCCGTGATTTAAGAGAACTTTCATTGGATAAGGATATTTCAAATGATGAATAGTTGCCGCAATGTTTTTTTTTTTGGGAATGGATCATTACCTGAGTTTCTGTTTTCAATTATTTTATTAATTCTATTTGGCGGGCCCCCTCCGCCCAACCAAATTTGTGGCAAAGTTCAAGTCTGGCAAAATGGGCGTTCGGGTCACGCTATCGGCTGTAGTCCTCGCAGCACTTGGCTAGCGCCGCGTGCTCCTGTGGGCTACCTGCCTCTATCGTTGCCCGGTCAAAGCCCCAACCTACAGCATTTCATCCCTACTTCTGTTCTTGTCTGTATATTTTTTGTTCTTTGTTTCCTGGATACTAGCTCCATTCGGATTTTTTAAAAGTGATACTTTCTAAATCCAGTGTTAAGGCTTTAATTAGGCTATTGGTAATTTCCATCTAACTAGAATTTAAGTCATTGTATTTCAGGTATTTGAGAAAAATTGAATTTTCTTTTTTGAAGAAAGATTAAATTATGGAATAATGATTTTTATAACCGAATAAGCCCTTGCACAAAAGCCTGTTAGAACGCCGTGCGTTGGCCTGGCTCAGCACGGGGCGCGCCGCGGCTGTGAATTGATGTTCCCTTGAAAAACTTGCAA
>JAIBAJ010000034.1 GCA_019695265.1 Bacteroidia bacterium
TCAAATCAACGGTTGACGACTGAAGTTATACAAAAGACCCATTTTAGCAACCGATTACAAGCAATAAACCGGGATATAACCGATAGTATTCATTATGCCGAACGAATTCAGCAATCGTTGATGCCGAATCAGGGTGATTTGTTAAAGGCTTTTCCCGGATCCTTTGTGTTGAATTGTCCAAAGGACATTGTAAGTGGAGATTTTTATTGGTTTCATAAAACCTCCAAAGTGGCAATGATAGCGGCGGCAGATTGCACTGGGCATGGCATACCGGGCGCCTTTATGAGTGTTTTGGGGATTACCTTATTGAATAAAATTGTAAGCACCGGAGAATGGGAAAGGCCGGATGTGATTATTGAATTATTGGATTTGGAGATAAACAACTCCTTAGGAATGGGACGGAAGGAGCATTTACACGATGGGATGGATATTGCCTTATGCGTACTGGATTCGAGTAAACAAAAGGTGCAGTTTGTTGGAGCCATGAGCACCATTGTGCATGTGACCCAGCAAGGAATCGCCCAGGTTTACAGAGGAAACCGATTTGGTTTAGGCGGGTATATGCGAATGGACATCAAGAAGTTTGAGATACAAGAATTCACTTATTCGCCGGGAGATATGATTTACTTCTTTTCGGATGGATACATTGACCAGTTCGGAGGAGTTTTGGGGAAGAAGTTTTACTTTAAGAATTTATTGTCCTTGTTTAAATCCATTTATTCGATGGAAGGCGAGAGTCAGAAGCGACGCTTGTTAAGTGAATTTATGCAATGGAAAGGAGATTGTGACCAAACGGATGATGTGCATGTGATGGGTATACGGCTGTGACCAACAAAATGGAGGAAGGAGGATAACTGGTTGGGGTTCCGTCGGGTAGGGATAGAGCCAGATACCCCACAGGCCACCAAGGCCCTAGCCTGGGTGGACGAGGAGTAGCGGCGATAGCCCGACCATTTGCCTTGCACACTATTTGAATGGAGCAGATTCTTGGTGGCAAATGGGACCCGCCAAACAATAAAAAAAGAAAAGAACCGGAAAAGTGGAAGAAAATTTGGGGTTAGAATAGGCTTCAATTGCCTTATCTTCGCCGCCAAATTATTCCATATTTATGTCGTTAGAATTTTATAAAAAAGACACCAAAACAGCGTTAGAGGCCAAGGAATATGCTCAGTGGATTGCCTTTGGTCCATCGGTATTTCAGGCTGCCAGAATATTAAGAAACTCGGGTATATTAACTGCCATAGAACAATCGGGAAAGCAAGGCTTAAGTTTAGAAGAAGTGGTAGAAAAGACCCAAATGCCTTTGTATGGAGTAAGAGTATTATTGGAAGCAGGTTTAGGGATAGGATTGGTATTGTTAAACGATGGAAAATTTACCTTAACCAAGACCTCCTTTTTTATCCTTCATGATAGGTTAACTGTATCGAACATGGATTTCTCACATGATGTGAACTATCTAGGCATGTTTGATTTGGAGAAATCGATTTACAGCGGAAAACCAGAAGGATTAAAAGTATTTGGGGAGTGGAAAACGGTTTATGAGGCCTTGGCGCATTTACCCAAGGACATTCAGAAATCGTGGTTTGCCTTTGATCATTTTTATTCGGATGATGCTTTTCCGGCTGTGTTACCGGAAGTGTTTAAGAACAAACCTAAGTATATGGCAGATATTGGAGGGAATACCGGGAAATGGACCTTGCAAAGTTTAGGCTATGATTCGGAGGTTAGAATGGCCATATTGGATTTGCCCGGTCAATTGAACATGGCAAAGGCTAACATCGCAGAGAAGGGATTGGCAGACCGGGTTGATTTTTTTGAGATCAACATTTTGGATGAGAATCAAAAAATACCGAAAGGCTTTGATGCTATTTGGATGAGTCAGTTTTTAGATTGTTTTTCGGAGGCAGAAATTGTTTCGATTTTGAACCGTTGTTATGAGGCATTGGATGAGGAAGGCCGGGTTTACATATTAGAGCCATTTTGGGATAGGCAGCGTTTTCCGGCATCGGCTTTTTGTTTGCAGCAAACCTCCTTGTATTTTACAGCAATAGCCAATGGAAACAGCCAGATGTACTATTCCGAAACATTTTTAAAATTGGTTGACAGGGCCGGATTTGAGGTAGTATCGCAGAAAGATGGATTAGGCGTAAGCCATACATTATTGACTTGTAAGAAAAGATAACATGCAAATTTCAGAACGCGGAAAGGCTATGCCTTCGTCTCCCATTCGTAAGTTGGTTCCATTTGCTGAGGCGGCAAAACGATTAGGAAAAAAGGTTTACCATTTGAATATTGGTCAGCCTGATATTGAAACACCGAAGGTAGTTAGGGATGCTATTCACCAATTGGACTTAAGGGTGTTGGAGTATTCACATTCGGCGGGAAATGAGAGTTATCGGAGGAAGCTTTCAGATTATTACAAGAGTGTGGGCATTTATGTGGAATATGATGAGATAATGGTAACAGCCGGGGGAAGTGAAGCCTTGTTATTCGCCATGATGACCTGTTTAAATCCGGGCGATGAGGTAATTTCACCGGAGCCATTTTATGCCAATTACAATGGTTTTGCTCAAACGGCAGGTGTAGTGATTAAGCCGGTTACGGCATCGATAGAGACCGGGTTTGCACTACCTCCCGTGGCAGAAATTGAACGTGCCATTGGACCTAAGACCAGGGCTATTATTATTTGTAATCCTAACAATCCAACCGGATATTTATACAAGAAGGAAGAGTTATTGGCATTGGAGGAGGTAGTAAGGAAGCATTCGTTGTATTTGTTTAGCGATGAGGTTTACCGGGAGTTTTGTTATGATGGGAATGAACCTTTTTCGGCCATGAATTTAAGTTCGATCCGGGATCAGGTAGTGATGATTGATAGTGTTTCTAAGCGATACAGCATGTGTGGCGCAAGGATAGGAACCTTGATTACCCATAATCGGGCGGTTTATAATACGGCAATGAAATATGCCCAGGCAAGGTTAAGTCCTCCGTCCTTGGGTCAGGTTGCTGCCGAAGCTGCGATTCAAACACCGGATGCCTATTTTAAGGAGGTTTCAGACGAATATGTTAAGCGACGTAATTTGGTTGTAGACCGTATTAATCAAATTCCGGGAGCTTTATGTCCTACTCCGGGAGGCGCGTTTTATGCCATTGCCAGGTTGCCGATTGATGATAGTGATAGGTTTTGCCAATGGTTGCTTGAAGAATTTTCGTACAACAATTCCACGGTGATGTTGGCTCCTGCCACCGGTTTTTATGCCACTGCGGGTTTAGGGAAGAATGAGGTTAGGATAGGGTATGTGCTGAATTTGGATGATTTATCGGGTGCCATGGATTGTTTAGAGAAAGCCGTAGAGGTTTATCCGGGCAGGGTATAGTCCTTTTTTGTACAAGCTAAAAAAACAGTCAGAATGAATTGCTGGGTTTACCCCTCCCGAAGCATTTTGGGAAGAAGTTGTTATCAATTTGGACAAACAAATTGATTTACAAATTCTTAACTCGTAGATGCATTTCTTATACGTAATCTGGGTTTAACCTAAATTCATGTTATGCGGGCCCCCTCCGCCCAAAACAAATTTTTGCTAAACCCCAAACAACCTGCACGGGCGTTCGGGTCACGCTATCGTCTGTAGTCCAAGCCGCCCCCCGCTATTGCCTTTTGGGCTTGGAGCTACTTGCCTCTATCGTTGCCCGAGGGTGCAATCCCTAAGGATACCACACTTATACACTATTTTCAAGAAAATAAAAGCATAGAATTGAACTACACAGAATGTCTGTTCAGTATTAAATCCTTGTACCCAAACTTCAGGACAGGCAATTCTTTTGAATTAAGTCCCAATGTTCCTGGCACATCTTTTCTAGTGAAAAGAAGTTTTGAATTCTATTATGGTTTTTCGAACCAATTTCCTGAATGAGGCTAGGGTTAAGGGCAAATTTTAAGATGTTTTTTGCCAGACCTTCTGCATCTTTAGGTTCAGACAAAAATTCTGCATTTTCGGCACCAACAGCTTCAAAGATTCCGGGAATATTCGTACCAACCACCGGAATTTTAAGGTTCATTGCTTCTAAAAGGGAGTTTGGCAAACCTTCGGTATTAGAGCTTAGGATATGAATATCGGAGGCCAGGTTCAATCCTGAAATGTCTTTAACATTACCCAGGAATTTGACATTACCGTATATACCCAATTCAATAGCCAGGCTAATGAGTTCCTGGGTGGCATTTCCCAGCATGCCGGCCAAAAGAAGGCAAGGGTTAATGTTGCTTTTTTGGAGAGTTTCTACAACAATTTTCCATGCCAAAAGCAGGGTATGGTGGTCTTTACGGAGCGCGATATGAGCAACCATGAGTGCCACAAAGTCATGGTTGCCGATTCCTAATTTTGATCTCCATTCTTCCTTAGAAAAAATTGGATCAATCTTTTCGGGACCATTGTAAACTACTTTTATTTTTTCTGTTGGAACGTGGAGGGTTTTATTTAGGAAATCTCCTCCATTTTTGGAATTGGAGATAAAGACAGGGGTATTTTCAAGGGCAATTTTATCAGCTTTTTTATCGAAGGCGTACCCTCCGGCTTCGATTCCTTGTTGGCCCCAGATAAAATACTTTGCTCCGGTTTTTTTCCAAATTAGACCTAGCAACAGATTAGGTTGGTTAGTATACCCAAGAAGCAGATCTGGTTTAAACTCTTTGAACAATTTAGCATATTCCCAAATTTGTTTTGGGTACAAGTATCTGGCTAATCCTCTAAAATAACCAATTTCTTTGGTTTTTAGATTGTAACGGTCGCAAACAATCTTAGCAGAGCCATCCCCAGGCATAAAGTGCCAGATTTCAACCTTACATTTTTTTTCGTTTTGAAGCCAGGCCCCAAAGAGTAATGCTTGTTTTTCGGCACCACCAAGACTGAGTGCATCAAGTAGAATAATGGTTCGGAGAGACATTTAATGTAATAATTAGTTTTTCCTAAAAAGGGCAATAAGCAATCTGAGCGGTAATAAAATATTTTTACCAAGTTTGAATTCTCTTGATCGTTGAATATCCACAAGTTGGGAGGTTTTCAGTTTAAACTCATCCAGTAATAATTTCCAGTGTTTTTTGTAGATATATTCCAGAATTGGATCCAGGTTTTTATTGGCAACCTGAAATGTTCTGGAATTTTCAAGAACCCGGATATGTAAGAAAGTTTTTTCAAATTTTTTAAAGGAGTAGTTTAGTTCTGCAAAGGAAAGCCAAAGTTCCCAATCTTCCAGTCCTAGTTTACTGAGGTATTCATCGTATAGTCCTGCTGTTTCAAGAGCCGACTTTCTGATTACACTTGTTACGAACAAAGGATTGTAGGTTAGAAAGTTGAATTTTTCAAAATTTGGAATAGAAAGAAACTCGTTCGATGCTCCAAATTTGCTACCGTTTCCATAAACTACCTGATAGTTTAAATTGGATTCAAGAAATTGTACTGCATCGGTAAGAAAAGGATCTCCCAGTTTATCATCACCATCCAATGGAAGGATATATTTTCCGTTGGATGCAGCAATTCCGATATTTCTGGCTATGCTAGGACCGGAATTAAGCTTTGTTTTAAGAAACTGAATAGTAAGCGAGCTTTGGTTTAAAACGGCCTTAGAAGCTTCTTCGGAGGTAGAGCAATCGTCAATAATAATAATTTCCAGATTTTTATAATTCTGATTTTTTATGGAATTTATGGTTTCATTGATAAAGGATCCATGGTTAAAGTAAGGGATTATGATAGAAACCAGGGGTAAGTTAGTAGCATCTGTCATAGCCGATTATTTTGATAGGACCTTACACCAAGATTGCTCAAAAACCTCTTTAATGAAGTGGGTTTTTGCATAGTTATAGCTTGCCATACTCAATTGGTTAAACAATTCTGGAGCGTTGGCAATTTTAGTGATTGTTTGAACGAATTCTGTAATAATTTCATCTTCATTTTGCGAATTAATCAAGTATCCGTTTATCTCATGTTGGATATGGTCACTAATTCCTCCAACATTAGTTGAGATGCAAACGGCAGAATGTGCCATTGCTTCCATAATTACCATAGGCATTCCTTCCCTGGAGGAACAAAGAATGAGGATATGGATTTTATCGTACCAATTAAACAATTCCGATTCATTTGAAATATTTCCTAGGAATTGGCAAGCAAGTCTATTTTCAGGCTCAATTCCATCGATTAAATCTGGTCCGATTAAGTAAAAGTTACAGGGGCAACTAGTGCTTAATTTTTGGGCAATCCGTCCAACTAAATGAACCCTTTTTTCAGGACTATTTCTTGAAACAAAGGCAATATTTATTTGATCTAGAGGGGGTTTTGGTTGGAAATGTTGCGGTACAAAAACCATATTTTGAATAACAAACACCTTTTCATTTAAAGTATCCGGTAAACCATTTTCAGAATAAAGCCATTTAAAGTCCTTTTTGGTTTTCGAATTAATTGTGATTCGTTTGTTTAATCTGGCTGCAACAGGAAGACTGCTGTATTCGGCACCATCTTCACCTTTATGCACAAAGGCGTGGATTAAGTCAATGCAATGAACATTTTGGTTAAATTGTGGGATCAAGGAATAATAGAATAGGCAATTTCCACCGAAGCTGATAGAATTTGGACTTCTGTTTATTTTCCAAATAATGGATTTTTTGAGAAGAGTTCCCAGGGTATAATTTCTTTTCAGGAAATTGGAAAGATCAAAGGTAACACCTGTTTTTTCGAATTCACTAAGTAAGAAATTGTCGGAAGACGGGTTGGTAAAAAAAATCCAAGGTTTGGAGGAAGAAATGGCATGGGCAATATCAAGATGAACCTTTTCTGCTCCTCCTGTGTGGTAATATGGGAAAAAGAGGAAAGTATTTCCGGGATTGTGTTTGAAAATTATGCTTAAAATTACTTTAACTGTATTTAGTTGCAGAACTGCGTAATCATATAACTTAACTACTAAACCATACAAACCCAGTTTTTTCAAAAGCAACTTAAATACTTCCATTTTTAATTGAAAGACAGGAGGGTGTTAATGGTTTTGAATAAGGTAATCAACCGGAGCTATTTTATCTCTAAAGAAATAGAACAATCGTTTTGGAGTGGTAATCAGCCTTTGTCTTTTGGCTTTTTCTACACCTAAAATGGTAGGATTCTTTTTAGGTTTGAAATTTGGGTTTATTTCTAAAACATATTTTTCAATCAAACCAAAAACACTTACCTCGTTGTATTCCTTGATGCTACGTCTCCAACCGGCAGCGGCAATTGCTCGTCTTTCTTCATCATGGGCAAGGTAGTACTTGGTTTTTTCAATTGCCTCCGGAATGGTATCAAATCCAATAACTTCCTTATCTAATTCAAATATTTTTCCCAAATGGCTTTTGTTATCGCATATCTGAAGCACACCACAGGCAGGGAGGGTATAAGTTCTAAAATTAATTGGGCCGGTGCTATTGTGGAAATTGGGGCCAATTTTAGTGTTTAGGTAAAGTGGAATTCTTTGATTTTCATCCAAAAAACCTTTAGGCCAGCCTGCACCAAAATAGCTACCATCTGGGAAAGCGCTGGCGTATTGATCGAGTCTTTTAATTCTGTCTGGTATAAATTTCCTTTCACAAAGAAGAGCGATGTCATTTGTTCTATTTCCCGTCATAATTTGTTCTTCCGTGAGTGAAGGATCATAATCGGTAGATAGAAACCCAAGAGGCCAAAATTTAGCATTTTTTACTCCCCAGGATTTGTAGGTATCAACTTCTGCAATATTACCTACCATGCAGAGGTCGTAGTAAGGAGCCACCGGTTTGGATAGAAATTCGGAAGCTTCAGGGTCGTCAAAGCAGGCATAAATATTAAATGTTGGAAGTGTTTGGATAAATTCCGGATGAATATTAATACCATTCCAATTAATGAAAATGTCGAAATCTTCTGCCTTTCTGGCAAGGTTTTCATACATCTGCAATAATCCTTTATCACCCAAATTCCAGCGCATATCGAGTTGTTTCCACCAAAAAGGAGGCCCCGGCGGATTAACGGTTAATGGGAAACTTTCCACCTCAAAACCGGCTGAACGTAATCTGCTTAGCCACTGATTTATTGTTGTAGCAACGTCAACAGGGTAGTTATAGTAGCTAAATCCTAGTAGAATTTTCATCAAAATTTATTTAACAAATCAACAACAGTATGAATGTCTTCCTCAGAATGGCAGAAGGAAATTGGCAGGCTTAAAATAGTTTGGTGTATTTCTTCAGAAACTGGGAAACTCAGGTTAGGGAAGAGGTTTTCATACGCTTTTTGTTTATGAGGAGGAATAGGGTAATGAATTTCTGTTTTTACTCCATGATCTAATAAGTAATTTTTTAGTTGATCTCTTTGTTGATGTCTGATGGCATAAATGTGGTAGACATCGAAGTAATTGGGGTCGACAATTGGTTTTATAAAATGATCAGATAATTCAAGGTTATAAATAGTAGCTAACTTTCTTTTATGGGAGTTTATCTGGTCGAGGTGTCTCAATTTGACTCTAAGAAAGGCGGCTTGAATTTCATCTAATCTGGAATTAATCCCGATGTAGTCGTTATAATATTTAACTTTAGATCCGTAGTTTCTAAGGTATTTTAATTTATCAGCCAGTTGGGTGTCATTGGTTGTAATTGCACCGGCATCACCAAGGGCTCCAAGGTTTTTTGTAGGGTAAAAGCTATGTGCTCCGCAATGGCCAAGGTTACCGGATTTGGTACCATTTACCTGCGCACCATGGCTTTGAGCGCAATCTTCAATTACTGTCAGGTTGAACTCGGTGGCCACCTCCATAATTTCGTCCATTGGACATACTTTGCCATAAAGGTGAACAACCATAATGGCCTTTGTTTTTGGGGTAATCGCCTTAAGTATTCCTTGTTTATTTATGGTATAAGTGCTTATTGAAGGTTCAACCAGAATAGGTTTAAGTCCTGCTTTAAGGATGGCCAGAATGGTAGCGATATAAGTGTTCGAAGGGACTAAAACTTCACTCCCTTCCGGAAATTCATAAGCGTCTAATGCTAAAATAAGCGCATCCAGTCCAGATGCAACACCAATACAGTATTTAGTCCCACAATAATTTGCGTATTCAATTTCAAAGGATTCAACCTCCTTTCCTAAAATATACCATCCACTTTCCAAGGTTTTTTTGAAAACATCTTGGTATTCTGAAAAGAATGGTTCATTTAGTTTTCTAAGATTTTCGTAGTCGATCATAGTTCTGGGTATGGTTGGTAAATATAATCAGAAGGATCAAAAAACTCGGAAGCCAAAACCATTAGGATGGCATCCGGGGTAAACTGATACATCTGATGCCAATCTTCCGGTTCTAATATCAGGCATTTATGAGGTTTATCTAGAAGAAACTCAGACTTGACCATTCCATTGTTGTTTCCGATAATGCAGGAACCTTGAATACATACAGCCGCCTGGATGGTTTTTTTATGCCTATGTCCTCCTCTAACTGAATCATCGACGCCATAGATATAGAATATTCGTTTAATATCAAATGGAATTACTTTTTCAATTACAGTTAGATTTCCACGAGAATCTGTGAATGTTTTTAGATCAAGAATATGTGCCAAGATAAGGTTTTAGTATTTGTAGTAATGGTGCCTTTCAAATTCGTTTAGATGGGCTTTTACAGCATTTATAGCCTGAATAGGTTTAAACCTAAAGAAGTAATAGAAAAAGTCCTTTCGGCAAAGGTATAATTTATCTCTAAGAGTAAGTGGTGGTTTAGGGGAAGGTTTAATAATACCATTGGGTTCTATGTCGGGGAATTTCTGAATTAATTCTGTTCTCTTCCTTGTTAAGAGGTTAACGTAAGGGAAATAGAATAATTTAATGGCCTCTTTAGGTAAAATGTCAGGGGTAAAGTAAACTATATTGTTTTGAAAGAATTTTAATGCATGGTAATGAAAGAATACAACCTGAAATTTTTTCCTACTGATTTTTGATTCAATAGAAAGTTTTCCGTTAGCATCTTTTGAAGTAATATACTGTTGAATATTCCAGGTTGCCAGGCCACCTCCTTCATGTTGCAAAACATGCACTCCTTCAAATCGGGTTGGCCAATCGTCCAGGTATTTCTGATCTCCAAATTTACCATCTTCAAATCGATCAAAGCACCATTCCAAACATGCGTTTCTCCACCATAAACAAACTTCTCTTCCGTTGGTGTTGTTTTTAAAGGTAATAAATTGAACATTGTATTTGCCAGCTTTTTCTTCAAGTCCTTCAGGGTTAGTGTATCTGTGTTCAGTAATTAACACAGATTTTTCACCCATTTCTTCAATCAATTGGCCGGGATTGGAATAAAAGACCATATCTGCATCCAGGTAGGTACAGTGGTCAACCTCGAAATTATTCAGAATATACCAGACTGTAGAAGGCGTATTTGTCCAACAGTATTCAGCAATGGTTCTGGATTTTTTAACTTGTAATAATTCTTCATCTTCGTATTCTTCTAAGCTTATCGGAGTAAGCTTAGGCAGATTCAATGTTTTTAAAATGGAATAGCATTTTTCATCAAAAGCAAAAACGTACAGATGGAAATCCGGGCAATTGGCTATTAATGAATCATAAAGCACCAATCCTCGGGATAAGTAATTGCTATCAAAGAGGGTGCAAAAGTTAAGTCTCATTTTTGGGTTTTCTTATTAAGTAAAAACCTTTCCAATAGATTCGTATTCCATCATCGGTTAAACCATCATTATCGGTTGAACTCGGAAATTCAGCGAATAGGTAATACTGTTCCATGAAAGCATTCAAAAATTTCGATTCGCTGAAGAAGTAGCAGGGATAAGATGCATCATAAATTTCAGGGGGGACTTTTTGAATAGTAATTCTTTCTTCTTCTGACTGAAGGAAAGCATTTCGATCGATGATTATATGTTCGAAATCAAAATTCAAAAGGTATTTGATGCACTCGTAAGGGTTTTCAATATATTGTAAGACACTGGATAACAGCAAAATTGGTTTTTTGCTTGCTTCATAGCATTCTTCTAAGTTAATTGCAAAGTGAAGGTGTTCATCTTGTAATTGCTCTTTGCCTGTTTTAACAAAATGGGGCTGTTCAACAACAGTCCATTTCCAGTTATCCAAATGAGAAAAAAACTTTCTGTTTTGAAAATAGGTGCTACCAAAAGCCCCTCCAAAATCTATGATTTGAAGTTGGTTCTTTGATTGAGAATGAGCGTGTAAAATGCAAGTAACAACCGGCCAAATAAATTCCTCCTTGTAGAATAAAACCGTATCTCTCTCAAAAGACGCTTTACCTTTTTTTACGGCCATTACAGACTGAAGTGCTTTGTTAAAAATTAATTGATCTTCATATCCTTTGGCCTCTTTTTTAACCTCATCAAACGACTCAAATTTTCCAAACCAACCATATTTTTTCTCCGGTTGGGTTACAATTTCTGGATTGAAAAATAATTTTTTATAAATCTTAATAACAACAGGAGGAGTAAATAAAGCTATCCAATATTTTAGGAAAGTACTATTTACTTGACCAAATCCCATGTTATGTGCAAATTTTCAGGAATGTATTACTTTTTCTTTAAAACGAAACATACCCGATTCGTTTCCAATTCTTTGCGATCCATAATTTCAAAGAAAGGAGCAAAAGCGTTTAAATACCAATTCTCAGTATAATAGTCGGGAATAACTGGGTAAGGATCTGTTCCTCCTCCCCATAGTCCCAAAGGCATAAATTCAATAATCAGGTATTTTTTGGTAAAACTTGCGAAACGTTTAGCGATAGCCTGAATATGAAATTTTTGTCCAAGAATCAAGTGGTGAGTCAAAGCTAAAGCTACTACGCAATCACATTGGAATCTTTCTTCCGGAAGGTCTTCCTGAAAAGAGTGGGTTGGAGTCATGAAGTTGCTTACGGCAACAGTGATATTATTAAAAACGGGATTCTCTTTAAGAAAGAGGTAAAAATGGTTGATAGCATTTTCATCAAAGTCGGAAGAAATTATTTTTTCAACATTTTCGCATCTTTCAGAAACTAGCAAAGACAAAAGTCCTTCATTGCAAGCCACATCATAAACAGATTTCACATCTAAAGATTTAATAATGGAAACAATGGTATCAAACCTTGGAGTTGTTTTAATAATTTTACCTTGATTGATATATTCCTTGTGGTAGTTTTCCCAAGATGATTTTTGATGTTCTTGTTTTAAGCTTTGGATGGCATGAATCAATTTACCGGTGTTTCTTTCCCAAACCATTGGGAATTCAACTTTTCTGGTTTCTAAATACTTGGAGATTCCTTTAATGTTGGTGCTATTGGCAAGTATTAAGCCTTTATAAATAGAGAAAGAATCTTCAAGGGAAACCCGGCCATTATCGTCTCGAATTAAACTATTGGCAATAAGGTAATAGCCTTTTGCCCAAATCATAAGTGGTATAAGAGCTGTTTGTTTAAATTGATTGAGGGAGGGAATATCACCTGATGAAGGAACAACACTGCCTATGTCAACAAACTTTGGTTTGCTATTAAAAAAAACGATGTTATATAGGTGACCATCTTTAATTGTATGTCCGTTTTTTACTGATTCTTCAACCAATTGAAGGAAGAATAGACAGGCATCTTTGAACATATCAAACGACCATTCATGAGGGTAAGTAACAAAGTTGGCCGATTCATGTTCCAAAATGGAGGCAAAGGTTTGGTCATTGTTATTTTCAACAAGGAAAGTTTCAGGAAGAAATCCTTTTGCTTGTAGATTTATAAAACTTGTAGATTGAATAAATTTTAGAATAGAAGCTTGGGAATTAAATATCCCCCTAAAAAATTTATCATCTTTTTTAAAAACCATTCCTTCTTCATCGCAAAGGGAGAGGTTACTAAATTTATATTCCATCATTAAATGTCCAGGTGTTTCTTATAAGAACTTTGGTATCAATTGGAACTGTTTTACTAGAACCAAAAAAGTCAGATTCAACAATTTCAATTTCTGCTGCTGTTTGCACGTAATCAGCCATTTCAAAATTATTAAATAATGCTATGTTAAGGAAAAACTTTCCGATTCCCAAAGACACATTTGGGGGAAAGGTTGCCGTTACCTTAAAATCTTTAGAATCGGATTTGATAATCATTCCGGACGCTTCACTATCCAAAAAGGCAATTCGGGTATCGCTTTGGTCATAGATGCCAACCACAACCTTTCCGGAAAAGCCTGACTTTATATTTTGGATAATAAACTCAATGGTTAAGGTATCAGCACATTCAACTCGAACTAAATCGGTTGATTCCATCGAATTAATCTTTAAACTAGTGAATTTAGAGGATCCGTTTCCTTGTCTGTCGGCACGTTTGTCAATGGTAATGGTTTGTGCCAAATTGGATTGAATGTCAAAATATTTATCTACAATTTCATCGACTCCGCCCATTTTAGCCACTTGTCCATTCGAAAGAAGCAAGGCATTGGAACAGAGCTGTTTAATTGCCGTCATGTTGTGACTAACAAACAATACGGTTCTGCCTTCACCGCTTACATCCTTCATTTTTCCGAGGCATTTTTTCTGGAACTCTAAATCTCCCACTGCTAAGACTTCGTCAATAATTAATATTTCAGGTTCTAAATGTGCAGAGACTGCGAAAGCCAAGCGGACATACATTCCGCTACTATACCTTTTTACCGGAGTATCGATGTATTTATCAACGCCGCTAAAGGCTACAATTTCATCAAACTTTCTTTTCACTTCAGAATACGTCATTCCTAAAATAGCTCCACTTAGGAAGACATTTTCACGGCCTGTTAAATCTGGATGAAAGCCAGTACCTACTTCAAGTAAGCTTGCAATTCTACCTTTTACCTTTATAGATCCAGATGAAGGACTGGTTACTCTTGATAGTATTTTTAGAAGTGTTGATTTACCTGCCCCATTTTTTCCGATTATTCCAAGTACCTGACCTTGTTCAACGGAGAAATTGATGTCTTTTAATGCCCAAACATAGTCGCCTTTTATGGCAGAAGTTCGGTCGTTTTCTTCTCCAATTTTGAAAAAGGGGTTTTCTTTTTTCATTAAATTAGCCCAGGCAATCCTTAAATCATCCTTTAAAGTTCCGGTACTAACTTTACCTAACCTATAAAGTTTGCTTAAATTTTCAACTTTTATTATAGTAGACACCTAATTAATGATTATTGAGGAATTGCTAATACTTTTTTTGGGAATTTAAATGGTATCCATAAAGGAACGTTCAACTTTTGAAAACACAAAAATCCCTATAACTAAACTTAAGAAAGCAAAGATGGAAGAATAAGCTAAACCATTCCATGGAATTGAACCTGCATGTAAAAAAATATACCTAAAGGTTTCCACAATGGATGATAATGGATTAATAAGGGAATAGATTCTAAATCTTTCAGGAATGAATGAAGTGGGATAAATAACCGGGGTTGCGTACATCAATAATTGCATTCCGAATCCGATTAGAAAAGTAAAATCACGGTATTTGGTAGTTAATGAGGAGAAAATCATTCCGGTTCCCATTCCTATAACTGCCATGAGAAGAAGTAAATAGGGCAGAAGGAATATGGATAATCCCACCTGGAGGGTACCTGGATATTTAATAAAATAAAAGCCAAAAATCAAAAGGAATAGTAAAAACTGGACACCAAATTTAAAGAGACTCGAAATTACAGTTGACATTGGAACCACTAACCTGGGAAAATACACCTTTCCGAAAATTCCTGCATTGGATGAAAAGGTGGCAGAGGTTCTGTTGAAACACTCAGCAAAATAGCTCCAAATAACAATACCGCATAGGTAAAACAAAACAGGGGGGGAGTCGTTAGTTGGGATTTTCGCAACTTCACTAAAAATTACTAAGTAGGTTATGGTAGTTAAAACAGGTGGGATAAAGAACCAAAACACACCTAAAATGGTTTGCTGATAAACGGTAACAATATCTCTTTTTACAAATAACCAAAGTAAATCTCTGTAATTCCAAACATCACCTAAACCAATATCAAACCATGATTTGGTTGGTTTGATTTCCATTGTCCAATTTTGTTCCTTCTGGTTTTCCAACGAATTAAATTCAGATTGCAAAAATAGTCTCATTCCAACTACTTTTTATGTCTCATGCCTATGCTATAGTGAGTTCTATTCTTATTCGGAACGAAATACTTTGTAGATGGTTTTTATGCTAATTAACTGAAGCAGGAATGCTATTACCAAACCTAATCCACCTAGACTAATAAATTTAAGCAGCCAATACATCGAACTAAATTGGTTTGAAATAAGCGAAAACCCAAATATGCAGAAAATGGAAAGTATTGAAAATCGAAGTAAATCATAAATAGAGAAGTTGATTTTAAACTTTTGCCTTACAATCCATACTTGAGCTATACTATTAAATACCTGAGTGGTTAAGCTGGCTAAGGCCGCTCCATTAGCCTTCATGGTTGGAATAAACACAAAATTTAAACCAACATTTAATACCATACTGCCCAAAGCAATATAGTTCAGTTCCCTTAAACTTCCATTCGCGGTTAATAAAGTGCCAAATACATAGGAAGAGCAAATGGGTAAAAAACAGAGCATTAATACCGCTAATACCTCATAGGATGATTCCTCAGACTGCGGATAAAGCATCGTTATAATTTCCTTGTTAAAACTGATGCAAAGTCCAACCAGGATTAGGGCCGGTACAAATAATAATCGAAATGCCAATTGACTAACTTCTCCAATGGATTCCTTTTCCTTGAGCATTTTTGAAAACAAGGGAAGTAATAGTACTGAAAATAAATAAGCAATCATATTGGCCGAATCCAATAACCGATAAGCTTGTGCGTAAATGCCTGATTGTTCCGCTCCATCCGGAAGTAAGCGCTCTAACATAACTGTATCAATACGATTGTAAAATGCCATTAATAAGGTAAGCATGGCAAAAGGAAAGCTCTTTTTTAAAATTACCCTCAATAACATAGGATTCCATTGTAGCCTTTTTAACCTTGCCTTTTTTAATACAATTACCAGAGTAAACAAGGCTGTTAAGAAGTAACAAAAACTCTGAATCCAAATAAAATGCTCAACAGTAAACCGCTTTTGGTAGGTATGACTCAACAGTAAACCTCCGCAAATAAATATCATTAATAAGCGATCCAGTACGGAAATAAAACTGTCTATCTTAAACAAATGCAATCCTTGAATGTTGGATCTTAAATACAAAATGAAGGAAAGTAAAAACTGATTGAATCCCAATCCAACCAACATCCATAATTTTCTTTCATCATACTGGAGCAGAACACCTACTACCAATAAAATAATCGAATAAAAAATCGCCAATAGGAGTTTTAAAACTACCAAAGACGAAAGGTGCTTGTTCAATAAAAAACTATGCTGTGAAATATTTCGGTTGTTGAAATTGGTAATCCCAACATCCAGTAGGATATTCATTACCAAACTCAAATTGAATAAGGCAAAATATAAACCATATTCCGTCTCGCCAACCAAATTCTGAACCTCTCGGTCTATTCCCAATATCCAAAATGGCTTGATGAGCAAGTTTAGGAATAGGAGTAAGGCAAGATTGGTTACAAATTTCTTCTGAGACAAGTTTAAAAAGGCTTAAGGATTCAACTCACTGTATTTATAACCTACACCCCGAATAGAAATGAAATGCCTGGGGTTTTTAGGGTCTGTTTCAAAGTATTTTCGAAAATCAACAATCAAATTATCAATGGTTCGGGTGTTTGGAAACGAATTATATCCCCATACTGTATCTAATATCTGCTCCCGACTAACTACCTCATTCTTACGCTCAACTAATAAGCGTAATAACATCATTTCTTTTTTGGAAAGTGTATGCAGCTGTCCTTTGGAATCACTTATTTCAAAACTAGTAAAATTAATCAGACAACCATTGATGGTATAAGTAGATGGTAAATTGCCTTCTTTTTTATTTCGACGCAATAACAATTGTATGCGGAGCAATAGTTCTTCTAAATCAAAAGGTTTTGCCAAATAATCATCAGCCCCAATTTTTAATCCAAAAACCCTATCCTCACTCGAATTTTTTGCTGTGATAAAGAGGATAGGTACATTGTTGTTCTCCAACCTTAAGGTCTGACAGATCGTAAATCCATCAATTTCGGGCAACATAACATCTAACAATACTAAATCAAATCGCTTATTACGAATTTCTTTTAAGGCTTCTCCACCCGTTGTGGCAGTGTAAACAGCATATCCTTCAAGTTCTAAATTGAGCTTGATTACATCCAACAAACTTTCTTCGTCTTCAACTAATAAGATTCGGGCATTCTGCACGATGCAAAGAAAGGTAGAAATTGGGAAAGTTTGATAGCAAAAACAAATCCTTTTCAGTTCGTATTTGCTCTTGATTGTTCTTTTGCATCCTTACCTTTGTCGCCAAATTATGAATTTCAAACTTCGTACGGATCTTTTCCCTTCAGTGGAAACCATTATTTTCGATTTAGGTGGGGTTTTATTAAATATCGATTATTACCTTACTCAAAATGCCTTCGAACAATTGGGTGTACTCCACTTTGACCAAGCTTATTCACAAGCTAAACAATCTTCATTATTCGATGATTTAGAAACAGGAAAGCTAAATCCGGATCAATTCCGCGATGAAGCCCGGCGAATCCTTGTTCCGGGTTTGAGCAATAAACAAATTGATTCAGCTTGGAATGCCATGTTACTGGATTTGCCCGCCATTCGGGTGCAATTGCTTAAAAATATCCGAAATAAATACCGTACCTTCCTATTGAGTAATACCAATAAAATTCATTATGATGCTTATACCAAATACCTGGAACAAGCACATGGTTTTGTTGATTTTGCTGAATTAATGGAAAAACAATACCTTTCCTTTCAAATAGGTTTGCGTAAACCCAACGCAGATTGCTTCCAACTTATCCTGGATGAAAATAAGCTTAACCCCAATACTACCTTATTTATTGATGATAGCATACAACATGTGGAAGGAGCAAAAGCTGTGGGTCTTCAAGCCTACCACTTGAACGTACTAAATGGTGAAAAAGTAGAAGACCTTTTCCTAACTTAGTTCTTGTTTCCTTTGAAATCTCCGGAAGAGGTCGTACTGAATTCAGTCGTTTTACTATAGTTCAAAATACCCTGAATGGTTGTACCGGATGGCTCTGTTATTCCTTCGTCCAAAATTTTCTTTTCCTCCTGGCTTAAGTTTAATGATTCCATTTCCAATTCTTCTTGCCATTCAATAGTCTTCTCCCCGGATGATTGATTTTTATTCGTGTAAACAATTCCCATATGAAAAATTTAAAGTGCCTGGAAAACGAGTGTACAGAGGCTTTATTGCCTGTTCTCAAAATTAATAATCTTTTTTAAGAATTCCAACTATCAGGCACTGTATTTTCTCCATTTTTCTATCAAATTCTGCATGTCAGTTGGTAACTCGCTGTCAAAAAACATTTCTTCTCCGGTAGTCGGATGTATAAAACCAAGGGATTTTGCATGCAAGGCATGCCTAGGACAAAGCTCCATGCAGTTTTCTACAAATTGTTTGTACTTGGCAAAGGTTGTTCCCTTAAGTACCTTGTTCCCTCCGTAAGTTTCATCATTAAACAATGGATGTCCAAGGTGCTTCATGTGTACCCGAATCTGATGGGTCCTTCCGGTTTCTAGTTTACATTCTATTAAACTCACATAGCTAAACCGCTCTAAAACCTTATAATGGGTTACAGCATGCTTGCCTTGACTTCCATCTAAATACACCTCAAAAACTTTTCTATCCTTTATCCCCCGACCTATATGTCCGATTACCGTGCCTTGGTCCTGTTCCGGATTTCCCCAAACTATGGCCTGATACGTTCGTTTGGTGGTGCGATTAAAAAATTGACTGGCTAATTTTACCATGGCAATTTCACTCTTTGCCATAACCATAATACCAGAGGTGTCTTTGTCAAGTCTATGAACTAATCCCGGACGGGGTATTTCGTTGCCGGGAAGTTGAGGCAAATTTTTAAAATGATACATTAAGGCATTTACCAGGGTGCCTGAATAATTACCATATCCCGGGTGTACTACCAAACCGGCTTGTTTATTAATCACTACTAAATCGTCATCTTCGTAAACAATATCCAAAGGAATGTTTTCCGGAATAATTTCTTTATCCCTCGGAGGATGAGCCATAACAACCTGTATGACATCATGTGCCTTTACCCGATAATTGCTTTTTACCGCTTTACCATTGGCCAAAATATTGCCGTTTTCGGCCGCTAACTGAATTTTGGTTCGTGAAGCATTTTCAATTCTGTTTAATAGAAATTTATCTACCCGAAGTGGCTCTTGCCCTCGATCGGCTTTAAACCGATGATGTTCAAATAACTCTTGCTCGTCCTCCTGCCCTTGCAGAAATTCATCTTCTTCCAACTCGTACTTCATGCCTTTCCGAATTAATGGGAAACGAGCAATTTCTGTGTTTTGAAGGAAACACCCCGGTTGTCAACTACCGATACCAAGTATACTCCACTTTGTAACTCCCCAACCTGTATTACTTCGGTTGCATCTGCATTGATGAGTATTCGTCCGGAGATATCTTTGATTTCAGCCCTATATTTTTTGCCAAATTCAAATTGGTTGGAATGCAGCCTGATGGTTTGGTTGGCAGGGTTGGGAAGGATTCCAAAATTCCATGCAGGCGATTTTTCTTCCATGCCAATTGGAGTTGTAAATGGATCTCCAAAGCATGGTCTGATCATCCAGGTTCCGGGTAGCTGACTCTGATACCAACCGTTCCCATCCTGAATGTCGTAAAACATGTTCTCATTGGAATTGATGTTTCTGTCAAATCCTAATCCTAATACCTGGTTGGTTTGCTGCTGCCAGCCAATAAACACGTATCCACCGGTATCAACCACCAAATCCGTATCAATAAAATAATAAGCAAAATCATTAATTCGGGTAAAAAAGTCGGATGTGCCAAACTTTGGTTTCAAAGAATCTTTTTCGTAAATTAAGTTTTCCGGATACTCATTTCCTGTCCATACTTTTAAGGTAAACATGTAAGGACTATTTTGAGCAAAGAAATTGATAGAAATGGGGTCAAAGTACATGGCTACTGCTCTCAAAAAATCCTGTTTGTAAATCTTAAAGCGCATGGCAAGCATGGAGTTGTTTACATTTAATCCGTATCCGTTTTCTGCTGTGCCATCATCATATGCATAATAGTTGTAGAATTTTTGGTGGAAAGTAACAGTATCGTTTGATCTTATCAGGTCAGAAGCTACCCCTTTCGAATAAATTTTAAATTCGTAGTTGGCCGTATCGTTTCCGGTTATGTTGGAAGGGAATTCATAGCTATCATTCAACTTAGGCAATTGAAACGAATTTCCCCCTGCAACGTCAAAACAGCCTGCCGATAAAAAGCAGGAAACTCCCGGAGCCAGGTTTCCATTGGATTCCCCGCAGGTAATAGGGCCAAGTCCATCGCCTTCCATGGTATAGAATAGTCTGAGGCTTAACTCGTTGAAATGTTGGTTGTGGAATCCAGGGGTTACCAGGGAATCCAGCATAAAGAAGGAGGTATCGTTTTTAGCTGAGTAATGGAGGTAAGGAACACTTTGGTATTCTTTTAATGGGGAGTGATAGTTGTAAATAAATGCACCATCCAGGTAATATTTATCATTGTTGTTTCTGTTTTTATCCAGGCGAACCATATCGATATGCCATAAATCTACGGCTCCGGTTAAAGTGGCCCAATTCAAAAACCTAAATTGGAATGAATTGGAATAATAGGTGGTATCCACCCAAATGGAGGCAAACTGAAATTGTTCATCCTCGGTCATTCCAGTCAGGGAATATCCTTCCGAGTACCAAACATTTCTCCAAATTCCGGCAGTATCTTTAAATTGTAGAACCAAGCTGTCAATATTTTGAGGGGCATTGGCTCCTCTGCCTTGAGCTTGGTAATAAAAGGAAAAGTAAATAGAATCAGCCTCACTATATTCACTGAGATCAATGGGTGCAGAACTCAGGTAATCGGCTTTTCCGTGAGGGAAATAATTAGGTCCAACACTCCAATCGTAAGGAACACCGGATGAATCGGCACCATCAAAGGTAGCTACCCCGATGGTAGGAGGTTGAATAGGGTAATCGTTGTTAACAAATACGTCATTGTCGGTCCAAAAAACAGTATCATTTGGGGAACAATGAGCGAGGGTAAAACTATCGTTAACCAAAACTACTGAGTCAACATATTGTATTCCTGATCCAAAAGTTCCATTCAGATAATTACTATCTAAGGTATTGTAGTTTTTAAAATAGGGAACCTCCAAATAAGGGATGTTAGGATTTTCGTAGTTAAAAAATTGAATCAGAGATGCAGGATTGGCAACCGAAGAAACAATGGTCCAACTGGAATCAAGCAATTGGTTATAGACATAGCGATAAGTAGTATCTGTAGTTCCAATGAAATTATCCAAATATGAACCATCCACTAAAAAGCGCTTGTAATGGAAATGGTTGGTTACATCGTAGGTGCCGGCCTGGTAAGAATAAAAGAATGATGTTCTTGAAAAATCTTCTACAAAGGGTAGTTTTAAAGTTTTAAATTGGAAGAAGTTAAGGGTGTCGCCTATGGATTTAGGGCGATGGGGTTGAGCTAAACTCTTATTATATTGGCTTGCATGAACATGTAAATCGGTAATTACCTCCGGTCCATGCTGGGCCCAAACACCTAGCCATAGTATTGAAAGAAGAATGGAATATAAAAATCTGGTCATTGAAATTTTTTCCTTGCGGCAACGCAAATTTAGACTTTGTATTGCTTGGTGATTCAATAAAAAGATAAAGGGATACTTATTCCTAAGTATCCCTTTCAAAAATAACGGATTTCTTTTACTGTTTTATTTTTCGATGGCTATTAATTCCACCTCAAAAATCAGGGTAGAATTAGGTCCTATTACCGGTCCGCTTCCATTTTCGCCATAAGCTAAATGTGGGGGAATAAACAACCTAAACTTGCTTCCAACTGGCATAAGTTGCAAAGCCTCGGTCCAACCTTTAATAACTCCATTCAAAGGAAATGAAATCGGTTGTCCACGCTGAACACTGCTATCAAAAACAGTTCCGTCAATCAGAGTGCCATGGTAATGGGTTTTTACCTTATCCTGAACGGTTGGCTTTTCACCGGTACCCATGGTAATTACTTCATATTGCAAACCATCAGGCAACTCTACTATGCCTTTTTTCTTTTTGTTTTCTTCCAGGAATTTTTTTCCGGCTTCCAGGTTTTTTCTGCCCTTCATTTGTTTTTGTTTTTCTGAAAATTTACGTACATAAGTCTCTCCGGTAGTGGCATCAATGGATGGGGTAACTTTACCATAAGCTTCCTGAAAGGCTTGTTTAATGATCTCCAAATTGGGATTTTCAATACCCATTTGTATAAAGTACTTGGATACGTTATTAGCCATAACATAAACTACCGTATCCGTTTCGTTTTTCAAAACAATTTTGGATTTGGTTTGTGACATGGCACTGCCTACACTGACAACTGCCGCTAATGAAAGAACAATCTTTTTCATGTTGATGATGTGGAGGGCGAATGTAATGTATTTTCTTTGCCGTACTGATTTTTGTTCTCTACTTAACAGGTTTTAACCCAATTGCTACTAGCCAAGAACCACTTCCTGAACAAAGTTTTCACCAACTTCGGCATTAATCATTTCCTTTATTTTTTCTCTGTCAAACTGCAATTCCTGCCTCAATGCCGCTGAGTCTAACTTCACGTACAACTTGTTTTTTATCATTTTTACATCGTTGGTTTTTGAAGCAATAAATTTCCCCATTACCTTTTCCCAAATCGCCGGCATTTGGTATTCCTTAAATTTTTCGGTTAAGCCGTAATATTTCATTACAGCTTCCACAGCCTGCTTTATATCAGTTTGATTGTGATCGGTAGCCATGTTTATTTTAAATGTTTGTCCAGCCATTCAAAAAACACCCGGTTCCACAAAACTGTATTTTGGGGCTTGGTAATCCAATGTCCCTCATCCGGAAAATACAAAAAGCGGCTTGGAATACCCTGAACTTGTGCCGCCTGAAATGCCTGCATGCCTTCGGAAATGGGAACTCTGAAATCTTTTTCTCCATGAATCACTAAAATGGGCGTATCCCATAGCTGAACAAATTTATGGGGAGAAAACTTTTGATAGCTATCCGGCTGCGGATCAGCCCAGTACGGGCCTTTAATGTCCTGATTGGCAAAGAACAACTCTTCCGTTGTACCATACCAGCTTTCTAAATTAAACAACCCACAATGGGCAACAAAGGCTTTGAATCGCTCATTGTGCATGCCCGCCAAACGATAAACCGAATACCCGCCATAGCTAGCCCCAACAGCTCCTAATTTTTCTCTATTTACATAAGGTAGCTTAGCTGCAAAATCAATTGCCGATAAATAATCCTGAATAGCTTTCCCTCCCCAATCTCCGCTTATTTCATCGTTCCATTCCTTTCCAAAAGTTGGCAATCCCCTGCGATTGGGAGCAACAATAATGTAACCCTTGGAGGCCATCATTTGAAAATTCCACCGGGTAGAGAAAAATTGACTTACAGCGCTTTGCGGACCGCCCTGGCAATACAAAAGGGTTGGATATTTCTTGCTTGGATCAAAATCCGGCGGCAAAATCATCCATACCAGCATGTCTTTGTCATCCCTGGTTTTTACAATGTGTCGTTCTACCTTGGCTTTGGGAATCGAATTCCAAATTTCGTCGCAAACCGATGTTAACCTTACCTCTTTTCCATCCGGCCATATTTTGTATATCTCTGCCGGTGCAGTCATAGAAACCCGCAAACCCATTAGTTCGCTCCTGCCTGCCGTTAAACTTTTGTAATCATGGTAACCCTTGGTAATCTGACGAATGTTCTCGGTTGCCAGGTCTACCTCAAATACCTGATACGTAGCCTGTGTGCCTGAGATATAAAAAATTTTATCATCCTTTGCCGACCATACCATATCCGATGCGCTTTCTTCCGAATGTTCAGTGTAGTCGGTTTTGGTACCCTTGCTGAAATCATAAACCATCAAAGTGGCTTTGTCACTCTCAAAACCCGGTGTGGCCATGGAGGTATACGCTAACTTGGTGCCGTCATGACTAAAAACCGGACTTCGGTCATATCCCATGTTTCCATTTGTTATGTTATCCGTTATCCCGGTTTCAACCCGGTACACATAAATATCGGTATTGGTACTCACTGCAAAATCTTTTCCATTCAATTTTTTACTGGTATAGGCAATCATTTTTCCGTCAGGAGATACTGCAAATTCTTCGGCATCAAAGGTTTCGCTTCCTAAAATATCTTTTCCTCCGGTTACCAATCCCGAAGCATCCTTTTGTCCAATAAATACGTGGGTGTTGGAATAATCATCCCAACTGTCCCAATGCCTGTAAAATAAATCATCAATAATCCTTGCTTCAACCTTTGGCAAATCAGGGTAAATATCATGTACATCCTTGGTGGTTTTTACATCCGAAAGGTAAATCAACCCTCCGTCAGCCGTCAATTCAAATCCGCCAACTCCGGCTTCTACCTTGGTTAGTGCCTGGGTTTTCTCTGATTTAATATTCACCTTCCACACCTGCGGAGCTCCACTTTCGGTGTTTAAATAAGCCAATTCTTCATCGTTTATCCATTTGGGTGCAAATTGTCCTCCTTTTCCTCCAACCAGTTTTTTCACCTTTCCACCCAAGGCCGAAATAATAAATAAGTCTTTGTCTCCTTTGTTGTCGGCTAGGCTAATTTGATCTACAGCATACACAACCCATTTTCCATCCGGAGAAATGGCCGGTTCGCCAACCTTGGGAAGGGTGGCCAAAACTTCAGGAGTTAAACTTTGTGCAAAAATTTGTAACGGCAATAAAAGGCCGGCAAGTGGTAAATACTTCAACATGGATGGTTAATTGGAACAAAGGTAATCTCAAATTTTAATAGTAAGCTCCTTTTAGATTTTGGAATACTACCAATTTTTAAGGATAGTTCATACATTCAATGGCACCAAATAGAAGGTCTATACCGCATAAGCTAATAGGTTGCACCTCGGGCAACGATAGAGCCAAGTAGCCCACAGGACCCCGACGGCTTTAGCCTCGGGGGACGAGGACTACAGGCGATAGCGTGACCCGAACGCCCGTGCAGGTTGTTTCGGGGTTGATACAAAAACTAGTTGGGCGGAGGGGGCCCGCATACCAAGAATTAAAATAATGGTAGTCTCCACCTGAATGACTTTTTCAGCTTACCCTAACTACTTCCCGAAAAGCCCTGATTAATGGCCACTTGCTTTTAAACTATCCAATGTTTTTTGAGCCTTCACCGATTCTGCTAATTTTTTATTTAGTATAGCCTGCAAAGCATTTTTGGCCTTGGTAAACTTCCCTAATCGAATGGCCGATTGGGCTTTATAATACAAGGCTAATCCTTTTAAATTACTTCCATTTTCAATCCATTCAAATTCCTTAATGGCTGCTTCATAATTTCTGGCATAGTATTGTTTTAGTCCCTCCCTATAGGCTTCTTCCGGTGTAGGCAGCACCACTTCGGAATCCCATTGGAAACTGGGACTTGTTCCAGAACTGGTTACTACGGTAGTAGTGTTACCTGATGTCAAAACTTCCTCCATAGCCAGGGAGGTATTTACTACGGAATCGGCCTTTTTCACATTATTATTCCCTTCCTTCGTTTCTATCCTATCAGCAGGAATCTTGGCTACATCCTTTCTTTCTTTTTCTCGCACAGAACCATTTGTTTTGCCTTTTGTTTTAGAAAGAGCTTCTTTGCTGCTTTCCGCTTCTTTGCCAGGTTGATAAGAAAATGTTACATCATCCGAGTTTTGTACTTCCGGAATAAATTTCTGAAAATCATTTTTAGCCAATGGTTCTTCAGCAGGTGTTTCTGCCAATGATTTGGTGTCTTCGTTAGCACTAAAATTTTCCAAGCTATTGCTGTTGCCGGATTGTTCATCCACTGTTGCCGGTTGAGATTTATTGATGTGTCTGGTGAATCCGGTTTGTTCCTCCTCTTTTTCTAGTTCTTTGGTTATACTACCATCGCTTATGGCCGGTGCCCGTGGTTCCATGGTATCGGCAGGTTGGGCGGTTTCCAATGCCATTTGCTGTTGGTTGTTACTATTCCACCAAAGCAGCCCTCCAACACTAAATGCAATTATAAAAATTGCTGCAGCCGATTGCCAGTAAATGGTTCTGCTACTTGCCGGTGGAGGTAAAAAAACAGGTGATGGTTTTTTACCTTGCCCGGCCAACATAATAGCGCCTTCAACAGCGGCTTCACAAAGCGAACAATCTATCAAATGACTTTCTACAATATGCAGTTCCTTCCCTTCCAATTGTCCCAAAGCATAGTTCGTCAACTGCTCCTGGCTCAGGTGCTCGGTTGGTTGGAAAATATGTTGGATTCTTTGGTTCATGTTTAGGCAGCTTTTATTCCGGCTTCAATGCATAATTTCAGGTTACGTTTTCCATTTTGAATAAAACTCTTCACCTGATTAATATCAAATCCTGCTTTTCGAGCTACTTCTGCATAGTTCAGGCGCTCCAGGTAAAATAATTCCACACAAATTTTCTGCTTTTCTACTAAGGTTTTTAAACAACGTTCCATTTGTTGAAGCAATGCTTCTTGTTCATTTTCTGTATTGGGATGCACTTCCAGTCCATTTTCCATAAATCTTCCGGTTTCTAAAGAAATGGTATCCAGATGTTGTTCTCTGGTTTTTGCTTTTCTTAGCTTCATCAGGCAATGGTTTTTGGTAACCATAAACAGCCACGACGAAAAATGTTCAATGTTTGATTTTTGAAGATCAGTTCTGAGTTTTTCAAAAATTTCCAGCACAGCATCTTTGGCATCTTCTTCATTTTCAAGGTATTTAAAGCAAGAGCCATACACCAAATGCGAATATTTATTAAACAAAGGTGTAAAATAGCGCTGATCGCCGGTTTGCTTAAAAAGAGCTACACATTCTTTGTCGCTGCGTTCTTCTTTCTTTTTAAACAAAACAAACATTAAGCGAAGGTAGGTAGATATTTAACCCAAATAATCCTTGTCGATATTTTTATACCCAGCTTGCCATCAAAGATTTTGTGAAAAAGCATTCCAATAAATCTGCATAAAATAGTTAATTAGGTTAGGCGGGCCCCCTTCACGCCTGCCAACTACCTGCCCTCCCAACTTACAGGAAAGTGGCGTTCGGGTCACGCTATCGCCTGTAGTCCTCGTCCCCCTAGGCTAACGCCGTCGGGGTCCTGTGGGCTACCTGGCTCTATCGTTGCCCGAGGTGCAAACCCAACCGGTGTAACTATGAAATGGGCTTTGGAAGGTGAATGAGCGTGGTTTTTTGGGGGAGGTTTACTTCCACTTGTCCTTGTTTGCAACGGTGGCAATGGAGAAGGGCGTTTTATTCACCCTGGAGGACTATGTTGTCTTGACCCCATCCAAACCCAAAATCTCAAAAACTCACCCAGGTTTTCAACGGGGGCGGTTGAGAAAGGCGTTTTTTAATGCCAATAAAACAATTTTTTGCAATTGTTTATTCCTACATTTAAATATTAACCAAACTTAATTTTGATTGGCGATAACTATAGAATTGCTGATCAGGAATAGGTATATTTTGAGTACCCCCTTTGGGGCACCTCCCAGCCCAACCCTTCCAAAAACCATTCTCCACCACATCAAGTTAGCTTCGAAGCATTTGAAACAAACACTTGGCATTTTTACCATATGAACCCTTTATTGCTGCTATTCCAACAAGATGTACCTTACTCTGATTTGGGAAGATATGACGTACGAAAAGTATCGGTCAGAGACCAGTTTCTCAATCTACTTCGTTGCAAAAACGGTTGAACGCTGGGTACAAGAGTTTGGTAGCAACTTTGAATTAACATCAGAACCAGAGAAAGGAACTTCTGTATTAATAAGCATACCACGAATAAATACTCATCAATGAGTATTTTCAAAGTCGGGAAAGACTGCGTCCTTTGAGATGTTTTAGAAAGTTCTAGAGTTTATCTATGATAACTTATTTTTTTATCATTAAAACAGTTCAATTGGTTAAATTAATTATGATTAGAAACAATTTTCTCCTTCCATTAAGTTTTCTTATACTCATTAGCCCCCAAATAATTTCCTGCAAAAAAGAACCCTCAGTGAACGATTCCAATGGCAGCTTCTATGGCATTTGGACCCGCTTACCGGGTCCGAGTGGAGACAGAACAGACATTGCTATAGGAGGTATTCCAGGTGAAGCCGAGAACAGAGTTTATATGTGTGAAAAAGAAGGTTCATTAACACCTGGCTTTTTCAAAGGCACCCTAAATGGAGATATTATCATCTGGGACCCAGAATACAACTTTCCAAATACCCAACTAAGACTACTTGATGGTGAGTTGGAATTTTCTTATCCTAGTCTTTCGTGGACTATACCCACCTTGTACGAAAGAGGCACTTGGGGAGGAGAATGTGGAAGCTTAGGTAGTACAAATAATAATTCGAAAAAACTTGCTGTGGGTATAAATCCAACAGATCCTGATCTTTCTTATGTGAATATCTTAGGGGTTACCTTAGATAACGTTCCAATTCCATTAACCTTGCTTAATGCAGTAATCACAGAACCAAATTGTTCTTCCAATTCTTATATTAATCTAGGAACACCACAACTCATCAACCAGTATGGAGAATTTTACACGGTAAGGGTTACCTTTTCTGCCGAAGGGTTAAATGGATTTTATACCCAAACAGATGTCTTTAATTTACAATCAGCCTCGTTTACTGCAGGCTGTAACCTTTTTAAAGTAGTTAGAGGTCCACTCGGCTACACTATTGGTCCAATTTAACCAAATCAACAATACTTATTATTCATATACTCCCAACTATCCAATTATGAACATTAAACTTTCAACTTGTTTTGTTTTTTTAAATTTACTTATTTATTCATTGGCTAGCGCCCAATGCACACCTACACTATTTAAGGATGGAATAAACTCCTTTGGTAGAGCAGAAGTCAACAATTCTTTATTGCTGTTTACTTATGAAGGTGTCTGGAAAAGCGACGGAACTCCTAATGGTACCCAATTAATTAATGGATCGCCTCGTATCAATAATGGAGCTTTTGGTTTGGCAACGCTGAACAATGTTGTTTATTTTTCAGCTTATTCACCAAGCTACAACGTTTCAGACCTATGGAAAACCGATGGAACAGAGGCTGGAACAGTATTGGTAGTTAGCATTCCGGATGCAGTAAAAATATATGATTTTGCAGTTGCCCAAAACAAACTCTTTTTTGTTGTGGAAAAAGGGTTTGGAAATAACAAGATATGGACTTCTGATGGAACAGCTGCAGGAACAAGTCAACTCATTGATCTGGATCCGACCAACGATATTAATACAGTACCAAAACAATTAATCTCCTTTAATGATCATGTGTACTTTTGGGCAGGTTCTAATTATTTTCAGCATTATTATGTAACCGATGGAACAGCTGCAGGAACAATCATTCTTAATGATATTGGGGATGAATATGGATATAATATTGGAGGTTTGTCAACGGTGGCGAATGGTAAATTATTCTATTTTACCGGAAGCAATTCCGATAATACCGGTTTATGGTCAACGGATGGCACAGTGGCAGGCACACAGATTGTAAAGCATCTTTCTGATGCAGGTTATTTTTCAGATGTAAATGGCACCTTGTATTTTTCAGCCACAGACGTTGGTGGGTTAACAGGCCAGACCCTATATGGAGATGAACCCTGGATAAGTGACGGAACAACACAAGGAACAGCTTTAATAAAAGACATTAATCCTGGCTACATTAGCTCCTGTTATACAAGTCGCTTTATTCAAGTAGGCAATAAAGTATACTTTGGTGCAACGGATGGCATTCATGGAACAGAAGTTTGGCAAACAGACGGCACAGAATCAGGAACAGGAATGCTTAAAGATATTTATACCGGCACTAATTCAGGAGCTACCAATTTCGGAAATGCAATTAATTACAATGGAAAATTATATTTTGGCGCTAGAGATGAAATCCATGGACAAGAATTATGGGTAAGCGATGGGTCCACTGCAGGCACTGAACTTTTAGCAGACCTTTACCCTGGTGCTGAAGATAGTGGTCCATATGATTTTTTTATTTTTAAGGGTATGTTGTTTTTTGAAACCTATGGCAACTTTGAAGAAAAACTATGGTATTGTGGAGATGCCAGCTCTTCCATTCAAGAAGAAATGGGCCAAAAATT
>JAIBAJ010000035.1 GCA_019695265.1 Bacteroidia bacterium
GAAATGCACTACCCGTTAGAGAGAATCGTTCTTTTGAAAGAAGGGTCAAAAATAGACATTCTAGAAGCAAACATAAAACCTTTACTAACTATAAACCAACTTATTAAACCTTAACTTAATGACATTGGGGGCCCGCCAAATAAAAGAAAGGAATGGGTACAAAAAAAACGGACCACCGTACAAAGTGATCCGTTTGAGGAGGAAGATGGAGTTAAACCAGAAGCTTTTCGCCGTGGAATTTGAGGTAATAATTTACCAAACCATCGATAGGGCGCTGAATAATATTGCCTACCGTGATGCCCAATTCGGCTGCTGCTTCTTTTAAAATGTCATCAAAATAAAAGGCGACACTTCCGATGAAATGAACCGGAACTTCCTTATAATATTTGAAACACATGACATGAATTCGCATAAACTCTTTCATTCCGTTGTAAACCATTTCGCGAATAAAAGGATCGTCGCGGTGATCGCTTACAAAACGCATGAAGGAGGCTAAATACACATTGGCGTGGGGCTTGCGGTAAACGTTTTCGAAAATTTCATTCTTGCCAATTTTATAACGTTCTTGAAACGCTTCTTCGAGGTTCTTGGGCAATTTTTTATACAGAAACAACTTTAATATTTGCTTTCCATAATAGCTTCCACTTCCTTCATCTCCAAGTATATATGCAAGTGCTGGTACGTCTTCACTAACTATATCTCCATCGAAAAAGCAGGAGTTAGAACCGGTACCTAGGATGCAGGAAATAGCGGGGCGACCATCGTAAGTTGCGAATGCGGAAGCCACCAAATCGTGGTCAACATAAACATGGGCATTCGGGAAAACATCTTCCAGGGCTCGCTCTACAATGGTTTTCATTTCTTTGCTTGAACATCCGGCTCCGAAAAAGAACACAAATTTCACTTGATCGGCAAATTGGAAAAGAGCGGAATTTTTGATTTCTCCGGCAATGAGATTGCGGTCGTGGAAAAATGGGTTAAAGCCCATAGTGCTAAATCCTTGTTGGTTTTTGTTTTGGTCTACCAGCATCCAATCGCATTTGGTAGAGCCACTGTCGGCTACGAGAAGCATTATTTTAGTTGGTTATTTATGGTGGGTAATTGGGTTGAGTTAATTTGTAAGGGGTTAAAGGTATCTATTTCTTTTAGGGATAGGGGCTAAGGGCTTGGTTAATTTATAAGAGGTAATCTGTTGAAAGAAAGTTAGATAAACGGCTGTCTAAAATGGTTTCGAAGATTTTTTTATTTTGGTCGTTATCCTTGGTAGCCACCATGGTACGGATGCTAAAAACCCGGAGAGCATCAACTACGCTGAGGGTTCCTTCGGCCGAATCTTTTCTGCCGTTGAATGGGAAAACATCGGGTCCACGCTGACATTGGCTGTTTACATTCACTCTGCAAACCTGGTTTACTAATTGGTCTATAAGTCCGGAAATTTCTCCGGTATTGGAGCCAAAAATACTCACTTGTTGTCCATAAGGTGAATCTACCATGTATTCGATGGGTTCAGAAATATCGTCGAATTCGAGGATTGGAATAACAGGGCCAAATTGTTCTTCGTGGTATATTTTCATGTCCTTATTAACCGGAAAAAGTACCGCGGGATAGAAGAAGGAATGATCTATTTGTCCACCATGCTCATTGATGACTTTAGCACCTTTCGAAACAGCATCATGGACCAGGTCTTTCAGGTAATCCGGTTTATCTTTTTCAGGCAATGGTGTAACAAATACTCCGGATTCCCAGGGCATTCCCATTTGAAGGGTTTTAATTTTAGCCGTGAAAGCTTCGAGGAAAGCTGTTCGGATGTTTTTATGAACAAAAACCATTTTTAAAGCTGTACACCGCTGTCCGTTAAAGGAAAGTGTTCCGGAGATAACTTCGTTGACGGTATTTTCGAGGTGACAATCGGGTAAAATTATGGCCGGATTTTTAGCTTCCAGACCTAAAACAGAACGAAGTCGGTTAGGCCTGGGGTGTGCTTTTTTAAGTGTATTGGCTATTTTGCTGGAACCGATAAATGCGAAAACATCCACTTTTCCTGTTTCCATAATGGGGGCAACGGTATCTTGGCCATGTCCATAAATAATATTAATTACACCGGGAGGAAAGCTATCCCGAAAAGCCTGGAGTAGGGGATGAAGCAATAGAATTCCGTATTTAGCCGGTTTAAGAATTACCGAATTGCCCATAATTAAAGCCGGAATTAAGGTAGCGAAGGTTTCGTTTAGCGGATAATTGTAAGGTCCCATACAAAGCACTACACCGAGGGGGCCGCGCCGAATTTGGGCATAAATTCCATCCACTTTTGTGAGCCTGCTACTTTCACGATCCAGGTTTTTTAAGGCCTCAATGGTATCGGCAATGTATAAAATAGTACGATCTACTTCCTTTTCGCTATCGGACCAGGATTTTCCGATTTCCCAAACCAGCCATTTCACAAGTTCAGGGCGTTTTTCTTTCATTTGTTTAGCAAATTTTGCTAAAGCTTCGCACCGGGTTTTAACCGTTGCAGTAGCCCAGTGCCCCCGGCCTTTATCATAACTTTTTTCGGCCGCTTCTAAGGCTTCGAGTGCTGCTTTGGAATCGAGGCTTGGACAAGTGCCCAAATAGGCACGTTCGTGTTTACCCTGGTTATGCAAATAGACCGCGGAATAAATTTCCAGTTTTTTGCCTTTCCAGGATTTGAGTATACCATTTACTAAGTAGGTATTTTGCTCAAGCGGTTGTACTTGAGCAAAATCCGGAACTTCTTCAGGTTTGGGAAAGTTAATAAGGTTCCTTTTCATTACATGGCAAGAATTTTTGAAATCCGGACAATTTCTTCGTCCACTCCGGGTTCCATGTGAATAGCTTTATCGAAAGGGGTGTAAGTTATTTTATCGTTGACCAATCCTATCATAATTTCGGATTTACCATCGAGCAAGGCTTCAACTGCTCCAACCCCCAGGCGGGAGGCAAGCAAGCGATCAAAACAGGTTGGAGAACCACCTCGTTGGGTATGACCAATAACGGCTAATTTTGGGTCGTATTCAGGAAATTTCTTTTTAATTTCTTCTACGATTTCATAAAGGTTTTTACCATTTTTTCCACCTTCAGCCACGACCACCATGCTGGAAGATTTTTCGCTTTTGGCACCCTTTTCAATTACTTTGATTAAGTCTTCGACCGAAGTTGGTTTTTCAGGAATCATCATTGCTTCTGCCCCTGCGGCAATGGCAGTACGAAGGGCAATGGCACCTGAATTTCGTCCCATGACTTCTATGAAAAACAGGCGATTGTGGCTCGAAGCCGTGTCTCGTATTTTATCAATAGCTTCCATTGCTGTATTGGTAGCGGTATCGTAACCTATGGTATAATCGGTTCCGAACAAATCGTTATCAATGGTGCCGGGTACACCTACAAAAGGGATGGAATAGGTTTGCATAAATTCCCAGGCCCCGGTAAAGGTTCCGTCTCCTCCAATTGCTACTACAGCATCAATTTCATTCTTTACCAGGTTTTGGTAAGCTAAGGCTCGACCCTCCGGAGTTTTAAATTCCTCGCAACGAGCTGTTTTAATGATGGTTCCTCCCCGTTGAATAATGTTACTAACTGAGCGGGAATTTAATTTTTCAAAATCCCCATCTATCATTCCCTGGTATCCTCTGAAAATACCGGTTACTTTTTTGTCGTAATATAAGGCAGTTCTGACAACGGCTCTCAAACAGGCATTCATTCCGGGAGCATCACCACCGCTGGTAAATACAGCAATCCTTTTGATATTTTTAGATGTTTTCATGAAATTTGGGTACAAAGAAAATTAAAAAAGTAATTACTTAGTGTTAAAATGACACTAAGTTCGTTTGATTTTTTGAAATACAAGGCAAATCACGTAAATAGTTGGAATAATTCGTGTTAATTTTGCTTAATGGAATCGCCTGTTTTGTTTTACGATGGTTATTGTGTCTTTTGCAATTTTTGGGTAAAATTCTTATATTCCAAACAAAAAAGACAGACGATATATTTTGCAAGCCTTGAATCGGAAACCTTATCAAAATTAAGCAGTTTGGGGGTAGAAGTCCCTTTGGTTGACAGTGCTTTTTATTGGGACGGAAAGCGTTTATATTCCAAATCGGATATGGCAATTCAAGTGCTTAGACAATGTTATGGAATCTGGTATATTTTGGGATTTTTTTTGGGTATTTTCCCACGTTTTATTCGGAATTTCGGTTATGATTGTATCGCAACTGTCCGTTACAAGGTCTTTGGGAAATTTGATGCTTGTCCTGTGCCACCGCCGGAGGTTCGGAATTTATTTTTGAAATAGGGGAGAGGGTTAAATTTCTTTAACAAGGAATTAACTTTAGTTATTGGTCTACCTTTGCACCATGATGATAACAGTTGAACAAGTTAAAGATGCCTTAAGCAATGTGATTGAACCGGATTTGGGAAAGGATTTAATAACCTTGAACATGGTAAAGGATATTGCGGTGGATGGAAAGAAGGTGAGTTTTACCGTTGTGCTTACAACTCCGGCATGTCCATTGAAAGATATGATTGAACGAGCCTGTATTAATGCCATAATCCATTTTGTAGATAAGGAAGCGGAAGTAAAGGTTGAAATGACCGCCAATGTTACTAGTCGCAGGACCTCCGGAGCTTTGTTGCCCGGTGTTAAGAATATCATTGCGGTTTCATCCGGAAAAGGTGGAGTTGGGAAGAGTACCGTTTCATCTAATTTGGCAGTAGCTTTGGCAAAGCAAGGCGCTAAAGTTGGCTTGGTGGATGCAGATATTTATGGTCCATCCATTCCAATTATGTTTGACGTAATGAATGAAAAGCCTATGCTTCGTAAAGTAGAGGATAGAAATTTGATTGTACCGATTGAAAGCTACGGGGTAAAATTGTTATCGATTGGATTTTTTGCTGATACGTCTCAAGCCATTGTGTGGAGAGGTCCAATGGCAACAAAGGCCTTGAATCAAATGTTTGCCGATGCGGATTGGGGTGAATTGGATTATATGATTATTGATTTACCTCCAGGAACGGGAGATATTCATTTGTCATTAATTTCTGCAGTTCCGGTAACAGGGGCGGTGGTGGTTTCAACACCTCAGATAGTTGCCCTCGCGGATGCTCAAAAAGGAGTTTCGATGTTTCAAATGCCGAATATCAATGTGCCGGTTTTAGGTATAGTTGAAAACATGGCTTGGTTTACTCCGGCTGAATTACCGGAGAATAAGTATTACATCTTTGGCAAGGATGGCGCTAAAGTTCTGGCTGAGAAATTAAATGTTCCCTTGTTAGGTCAAATCCCATTGGTACAAAGCATCCGTGAGGGTGGGGATGTTGGATACCCTACTGTTTTGCAGGAAACCTCAGCGGCAGCCTTGGCATTTACTGAATTGGCCCAAAAGGTGGCACAGCAAGTTGCTATCGTTAATTCAGCTAAAATGGCTGAAGTAACAGCCTAAGCTTTATCAGGAACCAATACCAGTCCTCCGAGAGGTGGAAGTGTTAATTCAACCGAATACCTTCTGCCATGCATTGCTATTTCTTCCACTTTCGGTTGTGCCAGATTATAATCGCTTCCTCCAAATTCGCCGGAATCGGTGTTGAGGATAATGGTTCTTTTTTGGGAATCAGGAAGTCCTATCCGGTAATTGTTTCTGGGAATAGGGGTGAGGTTCAAAATCACCACCAGATTTTGGTCTGCCTGTTTTCCTTTTCTTGTATAAGAAATCACAGAATTTCCATGGTCGTTGAAATCAATCCATTCAAATCCTTGATTGGAAAAGGCTAAATCATACAGGGCAGGGTTGGAGGTGTACAATTTGTTTAATTCGGCTATGAATTTCGATAGTCCTGAATGAAACGGATATTGCAACAGGTGCCAGTCTAAACTAAGGTGGTAATTCCATTCCGAAGTTTGTCCAAATTCATTACCCATAAACAAGAGTTTGGTTCCTGGATGGGAGAACATCCATAAATAAAGCAATCGAGTATTGGCAAATCGTTGCCATTCATCTCCTGGCATTTTTGACACAATGGCTTTTTTTCCATGAACTACTTCATCATGACTTAGGGGTAACATAAAGTTTTCAGAAAAGGCATAAGTCAAGGATTGGGTGATTTCGTTTTGATGGAATTGACGGTAATAAGGATCTCTTTGGAAATAACTAAGCGAGTCATTCATCCAGCCCATCATCCATTTCATTCCAAAACCTAAACCACCATGGGATGTTGGACGACTAACCCCGGGCCAACTGGTACTTTCTTCAGCTATGGTTTGTATTCCTTCAAATCTGGAATACAGGGTTTCATTTAATGTCTTGAAAAAATCGATGCTTTCTAGGTTTTCTCTTCCTCCATGGATATTCGGAATCCATTCACCTTGTTTGCGTGAATAATCTAAATACAGCATGGAGGCAACAGCATCAACCCTAAGACCATCGATGTGGTATTTTTCCATCCAGTACACAGCATTGGATAGCATAAAGGATTTTACTTCGTTTCTGCCAAGGTTAAATATGTAGCAATTCCAGTCCGGATGATATCCTTTGCGATGGTCTTCGTGTTCATATAAACAAGTACCATCGTATTGAAAAAGTCCATGTGCATCGAGGGGAAAGTGGGAAGGAACCCAATCCAGGTAAACCCCAATTCCGGCTTGATGAAGACGATCAACCAGTTCCATAAATTCTTGGGGATTGCCAAAACGACTGGTTGGTGCATAATAACCAATGGGTTGGTAACCCCAGCTTCCATCGAAAGGATGTTCTAAAATGGGCATAAATTCCACATGGGTAAAGCCCAGTTCTTTAACATAAGGGATGAGGTGATCACCAATTTCCCTGTAGGATAAAAAGTCATCCGGTGAAATTGGATTTCTTCTCCAGGATCCAAGGTGAAGTTCGTAAACGGAAATGGGTTTGTCTAAGGAATTGACATTTTTGCGATTAAACATCCAGTCCTGATCCTTCCATTCATACCCCAGGTTCCAGGTGATGGATGCAGTTTTGGGTCTTTTTTCCCAATAATTAGCATATGGGTCACCCTTTTCCAGAATTTTCCCATCCCGGGTGGAAATGAAATATTTATAAAGTTCCCCTTGTTGGAGATGAGGAATAAAGCCTTCCCAAATACCACTGCTATCCCAACGAGGAAAAAGGGGATGAGAACTTTGATTCCAGCCGTTGAAGTTTCCGCCTACTGAAACAGCTTTGGCATTGGGAGCCCACACTGCAAAATGAATTCCCTGAAAACCATCATGTTCCATTGGATGGTTTCCAAATAGGGTAAATAAATCAAAATGATTTCCCGAGGCAAATTTTTGAATATCGTCTTCGGTGAATCGACTAAATGGATAGGAGGTTCTTGGCATGGATTAATCCAGGTATTTTTCTAATTCACTAATGGCTTCGTTGATTCCTTTTAATGGAATGTAAACCCAGTCAGGTCTGCCATTTAATTCGTATCCCAACTCATAAATGGCTTTTTCTAAAAGGTGTAATAGCAATAAAAAATTGATTTCTTGTTTAGAGGCAAACAAGGGGTTTTCTCTTCCGATGGTTTCAAAATAGGAGGCCTGAAACGTGTCACGTATCAATTGATACCAACGGTTGCTGCTTTTTTGCAATCGGATAATGTCTAAACCCTGGGTTTCTTTTGAAAAATAAAGTTTGGCACATACAGCATAATGAAATGATCGAACCATTCCGGCCACATCCTTTAGTGGACTATGTTTGATTTTTCGCTCCACGATACTGCTTTCAGGTTCTCCTTCAAAGTCAATAATAATAAAATCGCTTCCGGTAAATAATACTTGACCAAGGTGGTAATCGCCATGTATTCGGATTCGAAGTGATTTTAATTTATTGGTTTTTATTTGGTTGAAAAACCTTAATATAACCGGTTTCTTTCGGATAAATCGTTTAGCCAGTGCTTGTGATTCAAGGTCTAGTTGGTTGATCTTGGAATCCAGCATGTTTAGCCTGGATTCAACCAAATGGGTGAGGTGCTGATGTAGCCATTTCCTGTAAAGGTTATCGTATTTTTGATGCTTAAAGGCTTTCTCTCTTGTGGGAGTATCTAAACTTAAATGCATCTCTGCTGTTCGTTTCCCAAGCAATTCAATGGCTTCAAAAACAGATTCCTTAATGGTGAATTCATGATCCAAAAAGGAAAACATGAAATCATTTAAACTATCACCGGTGCTAGCCCAACTATCCTTCTCCGCAGCAACCTTAGTCATCATCAATCCATTCGAAATAGGTGGTATTCCTTTCCTTTCCCATTTCCATCCGGCAACATAATTGGGGATATGATTGAACTTACCTTGATTCGTCAAAAAACGGATTAATTCTAACTCAGGGTTTTCTTCCCGATATAATTTTCGATAAAGCTTAAAAAAGTACTTTTTATTAAAAACGATGGAAGTATTGCTTTGGTCAAATGATTGAATTTCAGAACTTAAATACTTCTCATTTAAGTTAAAAGTTGAGCTATTTTCGAAACTCCATTTTCCGTTATAAAGAGGCTGGGATTTTCCATTCACCAATTGTTCAAATATCCATCTTCTGAAAGATTCAAAAGGGATGGCTTCTAACAGGAAAGAAGTTTCATGTTTAAATAAAACTCCACTTGTTTCATTTCTGGTACTTACTACAACCGGCCATTGATAAAATTCTATTGACTGCCCCTGATACCTTACTTCAATCAGAAAAAGATAAAAATTGAGTCCAGGTTCAGAAAGTACCGGAAAAACTTCATCTACTAAAAGTTGTTCAATGATATAACCTTTCCCTCCAAACCACCTGGCATTGGAAAGATAAGCACGTAACTCGGATGATCCTACAAAATGGTCAAAAATGGGTGGGTATTTTTTCATTTAGGAACCTGGTTGTACTAGAAATAGATGAAAAGGCCATTTGTTTGGATCTAATTCAACATAATTGCTTCCGGTATGCCATTGGTACTGTTCGTTGGTAATTAAGTCTTTAACAACAAATTGACTATAACCCATGAGTCCAATATCTTCCGGAAAGGTGTTTAACATGGACGATTGTTTATTCTGTGCATCCAGGTTAATGATAATTACTAGTCTATTTTCTCCATAAACTTTTGAAAAGGCCATCAATTGTCCATTGTCTATTTGTAATCGTCGGTAATTATTGGTGAATTGCAAGGCCGGATTATCTTTCCGAATTTGATTTATTGCCTCTATAGTTTTGGTTAATCGATTTTCCCAATTCCAACTCCAATTTCCTACTTCATACTTTTCAGAGTTTAAGTATTCTTCCTTTCCCGGAATGGAGTCTGAATACATTGCTTCATATACCGGTGAAAAAATCCCATAGTTGCTCGATAAGGTGGACGCTAAAACAAATCGGATAATAAATTGATTTTCGTTTTGAGTTTGTAAAATATAGGGATTGATATCGTGAGTATTGGGCCAAAAATTAGGCCTGAAGTATTCCTTTCTATCAGTTTGAGTTAATTCTTTCATATACTCCTCCAACTCCCATTTCGAATTTCTCCAGGTAAAGTAGGTATAACTTTGATCAAAACCTTTTTTGGCTAAATCCTCCATAATCCGAGGCCTGGTAAAGGCTTCCGATAAAAAGATAACATCCGGATGGGTAATATGGATTTGACCAATTAACCACTCCCAAAAATGAAAACTCTTGGTATGTGGATTGTCAACCCTAAATATTCTGATTCCTTGTCCAACCCAAAATTGAACGACCTCTAACCAGGCTTGCCACATGCCTTGCCAATCATTCGATTCAAAGTCCAAAGGGTAAATATCCTGGTATTTTTTGGGAGGATTTTCCGCATATTGAATAGATCCGTCAGGTCTTTCCTTGAACCAGGATTTATGCTTCTTAGCCCAGGAATGATCCGGCGAGCATTGTATTGCAAAGTCCATGGCAACTTCAATCCCCAGTTTTTCGGCTTTTTGTATGAACTGTTGGAAGTCTTTAAGTTCTCCTAATTCAGGCAAAATATCGGTATGACCGCCTAATTCGCTGCCAATTGCGTAAGGACATCCGGGTTCATTTTCTCCTGCATCTAAACTATTGTTTTTTCCTTTTCGGAATTTTTTGCCTATTGGATGAATAGGAGGGAAGTATATAATGTCAAATCCCAATTTGGAAATCCTTGGCAACAAGGCTTCACAGTCTTTAAACTTAGCGTGTTTCCCATTCTTTCCGGCACTTCTTGGAAAAAAGGAATACCAGGAACTAAAACCGGCCTTCTTCCGCTGAACTTTGATTGCAAGTACTTTGTCATGCCGGGTTGGATTATCGATTAAAGGATAATTTCTAAAATATTCCTCCAGCTTTTCGGAACAAGCAATCTGACAAGCCAATTCTAAATTCCTATCCTGTAATTCCAATTTCCATTGTTTCAAAACAGATAGTTGATCCGGATACCGTTCTTGCAATTGCTCCATAAACTGTATCCCGATTTTTAATTGCAAAGCCCATTCCTGTGGATTGTTCTCGCTTAACCTTTTCCTGAAATTATGCAACCAACTGAGTGGGTGATCAATAAATGCTTGTACTGTATATTCCCAATTTCCTTGTTCAGTACATTGAAAACTAGCCCTGTATCTGTCGTTACCTAAACCTGTCATCGATATACGATTCCATTGTTCTTTTCCCAATTTTCGAAACAATAAATCTACCGATACTAAATCATGACCGTCTGCAAAGGCATCGGCCACTACCTCAATCCATTCTCCTTCAACTCGCTTAACCGGATACTTCCCTCCCTCAATTTCCGGGTAAACATGGCAAACAACCGTCCTGGCCTTGCCATTAAGCTTTTCTAAATCAATATTCATTACCGAATTATTAGTTCGTGAAAGTATTTATCTACTGTGAATTTTATTTTTCCAAGTGCAAAATTTCTTGGTGTCAATTTATGAACCCTTCCATCTATAACCAATTCGGATGCATTGAAAGGAATGCCTGTTAATATCACTTTATATTTTTCATGGCTGGTTTTATAATCCCCCATTTTATTTTTCCATATTCTAAAACTTGATTTATTGCCTTGAACTTCCAGGGTAACTACTTTGTACCTTCCATTTTTATAACCGAAATTGTCTCCATCATCGAAATACAGTTGACTACTTTCAAAGCCTTCTTTGTAATAGGCATGTAAGGTTATTTCCTTGATGATTTTTTCGCCAATATAATTTTGTTGAGGCCATGCCGGAATTACCGCCCCTTCTTTAATAAATACCGGAATATGTTCTATGGGTGAATCAACCTGAATGGTTTGATGCCCCTGAAATTTCCTGTCATCCCAATTGTGATACCAGTTTCCTTTCGGTAAATAAACATCCATGCTGGTTTGGCCTGAGGAATAAACCGGAGCAACCAATAGGTGATCCCCCAATAAAAATTGATTTTGGTTGGTTACAGAACTTGGGTCATGTTGGTCATAAAAGGCTAAAGGACGTATCATGGGGGTTCCATACCTCGAGTTTTGCCAAAAAGTTGTATAAAAATAGGGCATTAAACGATACCTCATCTGAATAGCTTTCTTGCAAATTCGCTCATAAAATGGACCAAAACTCCAAGGCTCCTGATTAAAACCTGTTTCATTGCTTGCGCTATGCGATCTGAAAAATGGATGAAAGGCCGCCATCTGAACCCATCTGGTATAAAGTTCTCCATCCGGCTCCCCGATAAACCCTCCAACATCGCTGCCGGCAAAGGAAATTCCCGAAACACTTAAGCTGATTAATTGTTGGGCTGCTAACCACAAATGTTCCCACGATGCCGAATTATCGCCGGTCCATACACAACTGTATTTTTGTATACCTGCGTAAGCTGATCGGGTTATAACAAACGGGCGATGTGGCATTTGATACCTTTTCAAACCCTGATAAGTGCTCATCGCCATCAAATGTCCGTATACATTATGCGCTTTTCGGTGACTGCAAGGGTCACCATCATAATCGTGTCTTACATCTTCCGGAAAGGTGCCAATTTCAAATACTGCGGGTTCGTTCATATCGTTCCAAACTCCTCGTATTCCGTTTTCAGCCAATACTTTAAACTGACTACTCCACCATTTCCGGGTTTCCGGGTTGGTGTAATCCGGAAAAACACATTTGCCCGGCCAAACATCTCCTTCCATCAAGGCTCCATCTTGTCGCTTGCAAAACACATTGGCTGCCATCCCCGATTTATAAACCTCGTAATCAGGATCTACCTTAATTCCCGGATCAATGATTACTACCGTTTTCATTCCCATCTTCTCCAAATCTTCTGTCAGTTTCTTGGGCTCCGGAAAATGAGTTTTAGAAAAGGTAAAACACCTGAATCCTTCCATGTAATCAATGTCCAAATGAATAGCGTCACAGGGTATATTTCTACTTCTAAATTCTTTGGCAATTTCCATCACCTTGGTGTCCGGAAAATAACTCCATCGACTTTGCTGGTAACCCAAAGCCCACAAAGGTGGTAATTCAGGTGTTCCGGTTAATCGGGCATAACTCTGGGCTACCGTTAATAATTGAGGACCATAGATAAAATAATAATTCATCTGCCCACCTCTGGCCCAATAACTCGTTGTGTCTTGATTTTCCTTTCCAAAATCAAAAATGGTTCTAAAGGTATTGTCAAAAAATATCCCATAACCGGTACCATGGTGTAATCCATAATAAAATGGAATGTTTTTGTACAATGGATCGGTGTCTTTACCATATCCGTAAGCATCTGTTCCATAATTTTCAAACCGCTTTCCACGTAAATTAATACCGGTAGGCTTATCTCCCAAACCAAAAAACTGCTCTCCTTCCTGAATCTCTTTCGAAACAAATACAATTTTCCCGCCCTTCCATAAATAATGTTGCCAATGAAAGCCTGACGAATCTTTCACAATCAGGTTATGTTCCTTGTCATACATTCCCACTTTTAAATTCTCCTTCGCAATTTCTGCATCTACCAAGGCCGTCGATACAATAAAATGAGTTGACGTTTCAGTTATCGAAAGCTGTATTAGCGATTCCTCAAACTTGTCTGAAATGGCATATGAATGATCCCTTTGAAAATTCCCGTCGCTCGCATACCTGAATCGTAAAATCCGGTCGCTTAATACCATTAATTCCAGGATGGTTTCAGAAGTGTAAAATAAAAAAATGTTGCCATTTCGCTCCCAACTCTTAATTCCGTCAGGATAATATTTGGCCGAATATTTATTGTTCGTTGTAGTTACTTGCATGCTTCAATTCCCGAGTTCAACTTAGCAAAGATAATGGGTTTACGAATAAAATTCACTTAGTGTTATATTGACAATAAGTATTGTTGAAAAATTGCCAGTCGCTTACTTGCGTTTTTTTGATTTTCTCCGGAAAAGTTTTTGAGAAATATGGATTATTACAACCTTCAACTATTCAAATGTAAGTTTTTATTAATTATTAGGCGGGTCCCATTCGCCTCCCTAATTTCCTCAAACTTTTAATTTTCTGCAAGGGCTCATGGTCGGGCTATCGGCTGTAATCCTCGGCATACTCCGCTAGCGCTGCGTATGCCTGTGGGTTACTTGCCTCTATCCCTACCCGGACGGTATCTCGATTGATTGTATAATTTCATAATTTAGAAAGTTCTAATATTTTTTGCTATAATTGCACAAACAAACCAATGGTTAATCATCGTTTTTTGAAACAAAATTTAATTATTCCTGCACAAGTCTTAATTGTGCTCACCGTATTAACTTTAAATTTCTCTACGCTTTTTGCACAGGAAAATTCCACTGAAAAGAGAAATCAACATCAAATCGGAGTGAATGCCTCCTATTTTTTTAAACAATTTCTTAATCTAGGCTCAAGCAATTCCCTAAGCATCAGTCCATATATTTTGTCTTATAAAATTGTAGACCGCAAGCACCATGGTTTTAGAATGGGTGCTGGTTTAAGTATGCAATCATCTAATCAAAATCCCGACAGTACCAATTCCGTTAAAAATTCAACTTCTGCATACAACCTTCGTTTCGGATACGAATATCAAAAGGAATTAGGCCCCAAATGGCTTTGTTTTTTTGGAGCAGATGGATTGTTTAACTATGCATTGGATAAAACAACTACCAACAACGGCTTCGATAAAGTTTCTAATACCGATGTATTACTAACCTATGGTGGGGGACCGGTTTTGGGATTTCAATACAATATCTCTAAGCATATTTCCCTTTTTACTGAAACCGGAATTTATGCCTTGGTAGGGCAGTCTGTTTCTAAATCAAGCTTTACCAACAATCCTCAATTTAATGAGGAAACCAAAACCAATGTAAGCAGTGTTTCTTTTTTGTTACCAACGTCTTTATTTTTAGTTGTTCGCTTTTAAAATACTAAACTATGAAATTATCCTTTTCCCTTTGCTTTGTCGCCATCCTTTCCATGATGGTATTTTATTCCTGTCAAAAGGAAAATACTGAATCCAATCGCCTCTCCGAACCCAATTTACCTGAAACTTCTTACAGCTATTATCCAAGCAGTATTCCGGCTGATTTATCAGATTTATTGTTAGCCATTTCTCCTTCTAACAATCCCTTAACAGATCAAGGTGCAACTTTAGGCAGGGTTTTATTTTATGATAGAGCTCTTTCTCAAAACAACATGGTGAGCTGCGGAAGTTGTCATAAGCAACAATTTGGTTTTGCTGATAATCAAGCCTTTAGTACCGGATTTGAATTGAAAAAAACCAAACGAAATAGCATGGCCATTCTCAATGCTGCTTCTCAATCCGGCTATTTTTGGGATTTAAGAGCCAATACGCTCGAAGAGCAAGTGCTGATGCCGGTAAAAAATCACATCGAAATGGGATTGGAAAACCCAAATGTTCTTCCAATAAAACTGAATAAAATTTCCTACTATCCCGATTTGTTCGAAAAGGCCTTTGGTTCTAAGGAAATTACCTTGGAACGAATTTCGAAGGCCATGTCCCAATTTATCCGATCTATGGTGAGTGTAAATTCCAAATGGGACCAAGGCCGCGCTGCTAATTTCACCAACTACACTCCACAAGAAGCATTGGGTAAAAAGATCTTTGATGATTCCAGATGCTCTAGTTGCCACTCCAACAACGATCTTAGACCGGGCTGGAATTTCACAGCCAATATTGGACTGGATTTGGTTTATGCCGATTCCGGTGTGGCAGCACTTCCAAATGCCAGCCCAAGTCAAAATGGAGAATTTCAGATTCCTTCCTTGCGCAATATTGCAATGACGGCACCTTATATGCACGACGGACGTTTTGCAACCCTCGACGAAGTGCTGGATCACTATAGCACAGGAATTAAAGCAAATCCATACTTGCATTGGAATTTACGACAATTTACCGGAGGTGGACCTTTCGAAGGTGACCCATTGGTAAATTCAATCCAGAATTTCGGTGGGGAGGTAAAACCTGTTCAATTCAACTTTACTAAAAATCAAAAGGAAGCTATAATAGCTTTCCTTAAAACCCTTACTGACGAAAATTTGGTTAATGACCCTAAATTTTCAGACCCGTTTGTAAAAAAATAGTTTTCTTCTATTTTTACAAAAAAAATCGTTTCTTCGCAGCAATGATAAAGAAAGTAATCTATTTCTCCTGTGCCATAACTTTGATAAGTTTGGCTGCTTGTACCTTTCCAAAGTATGAAGTAAAGTACGAAGTTCAATGCACTAAATGCGAAGTAAGCTACAATAAAGAGAAGGATGAAAATGTTCAGAGGGAAGCTGCTACAGGTTCTTGGACCTATTCATTTAGAGCTTACGAAAATCAAAGTTTGTCCTTGGCAGCACAAAATGTAGATACCCTTTCGGATAGAGTTTGGGTATCCATTTCCATCAACGGTGAAGTGGTAGATTCTATTTCCAGATCAGGTAAACCCTGGTGTGGAGCAATAGCCAAATACAAAGTGGTTAAATAAGGCAGCTAGAAAACGCTTAAGCTGTTTATTTTAAGTCAATTAAGCACCTATATACCCTGGCCGACTGCAATATTTTTTTTTAAAACAACATAAATTCCTTGCAGAAACCTAATAGATACCTTGGAATTTTGGGTTTAAACATAAACGACTAGGTAACGCATCGGGCAACGATAGAGGCAAGTAGCCCACAGGACCACTACGGCTTTAGCCTAGTGGGACGAGGACTACAGCCGATAGCGTGACCCGAACGCCCATGCAGGTTGTTTGGGGCATACTAAAAAGCCGGTTGGGCGGAGGGGGCCCGCATAGAAAGTATTTTAATAGAAGGTAGAATCCTCCAAGTTGACCTTTTAACAAGCCCTGAATAATCCTATTGTTGGCTTACTTTTTTTAATTCTTCCCAAAATCCGGGGTAAGATTTTTGCACAGTTTCAGGTTGCTCAATACACAGGCCAAGTTTGGTTCCTGCAATAGCAAATGCCATAGTTATTCGATGGTCCTGATAGCTTGAAACCGGATCTGTTCCGATTAATAAATCACCGGAAACCTTCCAAAATCCGGGTTCAGTTTCATACAATCGCACTCCAAGTTTTTGTAATTCATTTCTAACGGCTTCTAAACGGTTGGATTCTTTGTATTGCAAAGTTTGTAAACCGGTCAGGCTAAATTGATCCTGATGATTCAAGGGTAAGGCCGCCAAGGATAAAGCCAAACAAGGAAATAGGTCAGGACTATCCTTTAAATCAAATATCCTGGGCTCTAATCCAATCTTTCCTGAATGATGAATGTATAAACCGGATTCACTTTCAACTGTTTCAATTCCGAGATAGGAAAAAAACAAGGCAGTTACCCGGTCGGCCTGGATAGAGTTTAAATGCAACCCTTTCAAATGAATTCCAATTCCTGGATGAAAACAGACCATTTCATACCAAAATCCTGCACTGCTCCAATCTTTTTCAATGACGTAGGTGTGAATGCTTAAGTCTGATTTGGGTGCGGTTCTGATACAGTTTTTACTTATCCACCGAGCCGGTATACCCCAAGCATTAAGCATGGCTACAGTGGTTTCGATATATGGCAAAGAGGCCGGATTTTCAGGCGATAATTCCAATTCTACCGGGTGTGGAAACATTGGACTCACTAGTAGAATTCCTGATGCAAATTGGCTGCTCTGGCTGCAATCAATACTAATTTTGTCCGGAAATTTTTTGGGAATAGTTCCATGGATTTGTAAAGGTGCAAAGCCAGGTTTTGCTAAATATGTTATTTGAAAGCCTATGGCTTGTAGTGTATCAACCAAGGGTTTAATTGGTCGTTCATGAAGCCTTTCAGTTCCTTTAATTACAACTGATTTTCCTGAGAAACAGGCATAAGCCACTAAAAATCGAAAAGCAGTTCCTGCATCCTCCACGTCCCAAACATCGGAATTTGATTGCAAAATCTTTTGCATAACCAAGGAATCATTGGAAGGTGAAATACCGCTTAATTCCACCTCCTTTCCAATGGCTTTTTGCAGCAATAATGCTCTATTCGTGATGCTTTTTGAATAGGTTAAATCAACCGATGCTATGGTGCGATCTAAAGAAAGCTTTTCAACACGGAGACTTTCCATGTCTTATTTTTTCTGCATATTCAACAAATTGATTTCCTTTTCGGTCAGGAACCTGTATCTGCCCCGAGGTAAATCTTTTTTGGTTAATCCGGCAAAAATTACCCGATCCAGCTTAACAACTTCATAACCTAGCGATTCAAATATTCTGCGTACAATTCTGTTCTTTCCACTATGTAGTTCCACTCCTAATTCACGTTTATCGCCTGTATCTCCGGCATAAACAATTTGATCCACCTGAATGGGTCCATCTTCTAAAATTAAGCCATTGGCAATTTTATCAAAATCTACTTTCTTTAAAGGATTATCCAGGTAAACATGGTAAAGTTTTTTAGCTCCATGGCTGGGATGAGTAAGGCGTTTGGCCATATCTCCATCGTTGGTAAAAAGCAATAAACCGGTAGTTGCTCTATCCAATCTTCCAACCGGATATATTCGCTCTTTGCAGGCACCTTTTAGCAATTCCATCACTGTTTTCCTTTTCTCCGGATCGTCAGTAGTGGTAATGTAATCCTTAGGTTTATTTAAAAGAAGATAAACCTTTTTTTCCTTATTCAGGGTTTGACCTCCATAATTAACCTTGTCTCCGGGCATTACTTTGTATCCAAGTTCCGTTACAATTTTGCCATTTACTTTAACTGCCCCTGCTGAAATTAACTCGTCTGCCTCTCTTCTTGAACATATTCCCGAATTGGAAATGTATTTATTCAATCGGATTTGTCCATCGTCTTCACTTTCTCTTTTTGGCTTGGTATAAGCCGAAGATTTGGTAGGTGTGGGGGTTAAACTAAAGTTATCATCTTCTCTAAAGGCCTTGGTTTTACCGGGTTTGTTCGATGATTTGGAAAATGATTTCGAACCTTCTTTTGAGTAGCGATTGTTTGATTTGGAAAAGGATTTCTTTTCATTTCTTTCAAAGTCACCTCCTTCAGAAGTATCAAAATTTGATTTCTCACTTTTTTCGAAACGATTGGAACCTGATTTCCCATATGGTTTTTTGGAGGATTTTTCAAAACCATCAGATCCTGATTTGTTAAAACCCGGTCTCGATGTTTTTTCTCCTCTTTCAAAGGGTTGGTCAAAACCTTCTTTTTTGCTGAAGCTTTTCCTTCCGGGTTTTAATTCTTTATTGCCATTGAAACTATCACCTGATTTTCTTTCCGGTTTTTCGTACCCATCCGATTCGGACTTGCCATAAGACTTACGACCCTGTTTAAAATCCCCCCTTGCAGAAGGTTTATCAAAGTTGTCTTGGTCCTTTTTATCGTAATTTTTCCGTCCGGATTTAAAGTCTTTCTTTCCTTCAAATCTTGAAGCCTTGTTTCTTTCTCCACTCTCAAATCCTTCAGAATTAGATTTACCCGGACTTCTTTTATTGAATTTAAACGTACCTCTTTCTTCAAAACTACTTGACGATCTGCGTTCTTCTCCATCTCTGGATTTTCCTGCATATCCGCTTGAATTGCCTCTTCCTTTGGAGAATTTTGGCTTTTCATCGGAACCACCATTTGAGCTATCCTTCATTCTTTCCCAAGGTTTGGGTTTGCCAAACTTCTTTTCGGGTTTATCTCCTGATTCTTTTCTGGGTTTGCGATTCGGTTTATCCTCCGAATTACTTTTTTTAAAGGCCGGTTTATCCGATCTGCTCGAATTTGAACTACGTTTTTCGTTATCCTTTCTTGGACGATTTATCATGCTGCAAAGGTAGCTAAAATAGCGAGCTTTGTCTGAGGTAAAAGCATTGCTTAATTAGCCCCTGAAATAGGGAAATTAAAAGTAGGTAGTTTCCTTAGTTTTTAAGGTTGCCTTTACCAAAAAAGCTATTTTCCGTAGAAAAGAAGTTTAAATTACAAAAGGACATTTTGTATTTACCATTTCCCAGGTTTTCCACATATACGGTATCATTGGCTGCTGCGGTATAGAAAAAACTAGAGGTTCCTCCAAAAACTCCGGAAACACAACAATTCATATTAGAATTTTCATCTAAACTGCTGGCAGTAATGTATTTTCCGGTAATGGGTTCTTCAAAAAAGTAAAATGACATATCGCCTACACTGCCATTACCTGTTAATGCAAAATTCCCCTGATAAAGATTGATTCCAGCTTCAATAAAAACACTATTAAAATAAATAGGATAAGAACCATTGTCCATGGTATTGGGTGATATGGTGCAAGGAGGTAGAATCCAGGCAGGATCCAAGGTTTTGAAGGTTTTATCGGGGCCATAATAGGTACCTTCTGAATTAATGGCATAAGCACGGACATGGTATTCGGTGTTGGGCAGTAAACCGGTGGCTGTAATGGTATAACTTCCTAATCCTTCTCCTACCACAATAGTAGAATCGGCAACAGTTGGATTCAGTGACTGTGAAATACAAACCCCTCTTTGAGTAATAGTTGAACCTCCGTCGTTATCGATAGAACAATTAAATGTAGCAGTAGTGTTGGTAATGTTGGAAGGAGTTCCGGTTACTATGCTAACACCACCCCAATTTTCTTTTATGCAAGATGTTAGTGCTAAAAAAACGAAGCTACAGCCTACAACAGCGGTTTGTAATTTAATTTTCATATCGATAGAATACAGGATAATGCAAAAGACCAGTTAAAACTGGTCTTTTGCATATTAGATTGAATTAATCTTTGTCTTGAAATTTGATTTGAACCGGGTTAGTCTGACCTCTTCCGTATGCGATATTAATGATGATATCATCGGTTACCTGATTAAATTCCCTTGGACGCAAAGTTCGTTTTAGATCTTTCACATCAAACAATGTTTTGCGATACATATTTCCATCCGGATCAATGCGAACCGAAGTAACCATTCCACCCCAATTGTCAACATGAGATGCCGGTTCTTGATCTGGTTTTAAATTGGCATTTTTGGCATTATCCATGAAAATTACATAGTGGTTTCCTTGGTGGTAGTGGTAGTAATACGACATGGTATTTGCGTTTGAATAACCTCTAAAAATATTTTCAGAAGAACCATTTTGAGATTTAGGGATTTTCTTCACCCAAATCATTTCTCCATCGTTATCCATGTAAATGATATAAATATCTTTATAGTAATAGTGGTAAATGGTTTTGTAACCATATTTTTCAACACGGATAGTCATGGTCCACTTCCATTCTTCAGCAGTAACAGTCATAGTACCGTCTGAATTAAAAACAACCTGGTCCATTTCTAAATTATACAACTCCTGATCTCCATCTTTTCCGCTTTTGCTTTCGCGTTTTTCCATTTTCTTTTTGCTGCGAATAGACTCAAATTGTTTTATCACATTGTCAGGAATTTCATTAAAAACCAATTCGCCAAACTTAGTTCCATCGTGGTTGGCTACTAAAATTCCATCTACACCGTGTTTTTCATTGGAGTAAAAGCCTAAGAGTTTCAAGGAACCTTTACTATCGGAATAAATTCCCAAAGAACGGATGTATTTTAATTTTGCATCAACGTCAATAACTTCCAACTCCTTGGAGTCTTTTACAACTTTCAAAAGTTTAAAATCTCGTTTAGTTTCTTCCTTTTTTTCTTTATCTTTTTTGTCTTTTGGTGCTTTTTTCTCTATTAGAATATATACTGATTCGGAATTATCAATTTGATAGTCCAAATTATCCATTGCGGCTTCGGTAAATGGCATTTTAACCTCTCTACCCCATGACTTATTAAAGTTTTCATCGAACACAAAAATTCCGATAACATCTTTGTTTTTGCTATCGTCTTTTTCTTCCGGTTTAATTCGATATTTTACTGCAACTTTGGTTGAATCATGGTTAAAGTAAAAACTGTACTTGTCCTTAACTGCGAAACCATAGGCACTACCGGTACTTGCAAAAGTGCCTGAAAGTCGCTTGGAATCAAGAATTTTTCTGGATTTTCCAATTGGTTTAAAACTTTTACGATCAAATTCCAAAACATACAATTGCTCCTTTTCATTCTTTTTATCCCAAACTGAATACAACCAAAACAAGTGATTTCTCATGGTAAGAAAGCCTTCATTGGTTAAATCTTTAGGGTAATTCTTTAAATCAAATACTTCCTGGCCTTTGGGTTTAAGATCTAAATCGTATTTTAAGAAAATGATATCTTTTTTGGGTTTAATACAAACTTGAACCAAACCATTCTCCTTATCACCAAAAAATCCACCATCGAGGTGCTTCTTGGGAAATTTAAAATCTTCTCCCCATTTGATTTTGACATTATCGTCTTTCTTTACTGTTCCTTTCTGAGCCCAAGCTGAAAAACTAAAGCTAATTGCTAAAAAAAGGATTAAAAATTTTGATTGCAATTAAATAATGAATTTTAAGAATGTTGGCGAAAATAAGCTAAATCATTACAAATAAATTATTTGTCGATAATTTTTCAAGAATAAAATTAATCCATATCCGGATAAATATTTCCAGTAGAATTTATTTAACAGAAAATAGGTTTGTAAAGTAATTGCATAACAAGCAGCCTTAATATATGTCACTTTTTTGCACCGGGTTAGGGGGATTGGTAGGGAAGGGATAGAGGTAGATTACCCAAAAGAGTTGGCCGACACGAACACTTTCGGGGATGCCAACGACGAGAGCTACTGCCGAAAGGGCCTACCATAAGACATTCGTATTTTTTAATTATGAACTATTTGCCTGTGACGAATGGGACCCGCCAAATAATAGTTAAAAATTTACTAAAGATTCACCTTGAATTTACTAGCCATTTTACCCAATTGTTCATCATCAATTCCATGGGTGTTTTTGCCATTATGACGATTTTCAACCACTAAATAGAAACATTGATAACCAAATTCCTCCGCCATCTTTTGGTAAGGTAACATTTCCCATTCCAACGTAAAAGTATTGTCGAGAATGATTTTTGAAATCCCATTCCTCATGCTTTCCCGGGTTAAATTTTCACATTGCTTGTAAGCCAAATGATTCTCTGAAAAAATAAAGCTATAATTTCCTTTTTCATCGGTAAAATAGTCGTCAACGGAATAAACCGGATATTTGCCATTCTCGGATAAAACCTTAGCCAGGGTTGACTTTCCGCTCCCGGGTAAACCTCTCAATAAAATCAGCGAATTCATGGCTAACGCTTTAAAGGTGAATCGATAGGAGTGGCACTTAATTTAATATCTTCACGATTTGATAATTCATTCAAATCCATTCCATTAAGATAGTTATTTTCTTCTTGTTGTTTAAGTATTACCGGCATGCGTAATCCTACATTATGAATTTCGGACATCAAGGTATTTGCTTCGGTAGTTAGAATGGTGTACGTGAAAATTTCCCTTCCATTTTCCGGATTTTTCCATTTGGAATATAATCCTGCAAAAGAGAACAATTCCTGATTTTCTAACCCAATAGAATAGCATTGTTTGTTTTTACCTTTTTCATCCAAATGTTTCCATTCGAAAAAACCATCTGCCGGAATTAAACAACGGTTATTAACCACATTTTTAAAGGATGGCAATTGGTGAACTGTTTCAATCTTAGCGTTTAAGGTGGAATTGGCAATTTTATTATCCTTGGCCCAAAATGGAATTAAACCCCAACTCATCAGGTGCAAAAGATGTGGTTCTTTGTTGCTTATTGCCGGAAGCCATGGGTGATTGTATCCGTTGATATGTGTTTTTTCCTCGAAAAGTTCCTTATCCTCTACACTCATAATGGCTTTAAAACGCTCTTCAATTTTGATTACTTTCTTGGTGATTTTATAATGGTAACACATGTTTAGTTAAACACAAAACGGAAAAATTTATGTTGATTGTTTACCTGAATATCGAGCAAATAAAAACCAGATTCAAGTATATTTAAATCCCAAGCCAAAATATGGTGATTTTCACCAGCGTTAAAGGATTGTTTTAATAAAGATTGACCTAATTCATTGATTATTTGCCATTCTCCGGTTAAGGGTAAGTTGGAATTGGGGTAGCAAAGTAATTTATGCTCTTCCGCAATAAATGAAAAAGTAATAGGAAAATCGGGTGTTGGATGCACAGATTGGGTACCGCCGGTAAAAGTCTCATTGCGTGCAATAACCAAACTTACATCCTTAATAAAATTAACCGGATTGCCAAGTACATCATATTGTTGAGCACTGTTTAGCGGACTTGGATGTTGGATGGAAAGAAATAAAAAATTCCCATCCGGAGAAAAGTTTATTCCGGTCGGTTCACTTCCTACCGGGGTATTGGCAAAAATAGAAACCTGCGGTAGGGCCTGGCTGTGGTTAGCTCCAAATCGCCAAATATGATTATTTCCACCATCTTGTGTTACATACAAATTTCCTTCCGGGTCGAAACACAGATTATCGGGCCAAGAAAAGCTTTCTTGAACCTGTCCTCCTTCGTATTGAACCAGGTAATTTTGAGAGGATGCAAAGGTTTCAAATTGCGCAATGTTGTTTCCAAGGTCTTGAAACCTGAATATTTTGCCATGCAAAGTGGATGCGAAGTAAATTTTACCTCCCGGACCAATTTCAACATCTTCTATTCTCATAAAAGGTGTAGCGCCTAAAGTGGTGGCTTGTTGTATAACAGAGCAACGTTCTGTAATAGTGTTATTTTGGATGGGTAGCCAGGTTCCGGTGGTTGAATCGGCATTAAGTTTTAGGGTAAACAAAGTGCCGGAACTCAAATTGGAGGCTGTATCGGCAATGAATTTAAAGAGGTAACCCGGATTGAAATTATCCTCGCCGAAATAGGCAGTTCGGTAGTCAGGTGCAAAACAAGCATTTTCGTGTTGCATGCGACCAAATGACCAAATTTTATCCGGATTTCCATCATTTTCATAGTCTACCACCTGGCGGGTAAGTGGGTTTATTTCTATGCACCATCCAAAAGTAGGGTAGCCCTTGTAATTGCAATTTAAGGTGTCAAATGCTTTTTCTTCGCATGATACAAAGGTTCCCCAGGGAGTAATTCCGCCCGAACAGTTGTTTAGTGTGCCTGCACCTATACCGCATGAAAATGCAGAAAAGTCGAGCTTTTGTCCGTTGGAGATAACCCAACGACGCATAATATTGTCAAAGTTGGCATCAAATAAGGTGGCTCCACCCGGTTTGGTTTCAGAATTAATCAATAAATATCCGTTTAGTGGATTTATACCATTTTTAGGTAAGAATCCGGTAAAATCGCTATTTATTGGCATAATTTCACCTGAACTTAAGGTATCACTGGCTTTAACTAATACTTGAAATGAAAATCCATTCGGTATTTCAAAATAAAGATTTTGGCTATGTGGCATTAAACCCAGGAAATTTCCAAAACCTTGTCCTTGGGCTAAAACAGGGAAAAGTACACAGAATAAGATGGTTTTTACCGGTGAAAAGAAATTCATAATCAAGGGCTAAGATACTAGTTTTGATTGAATTATCTCACACTTCTGCCTTTCCACTGGTAATTTCTTCCCAGGCTGGAATAAGGTAGAATTAAACTGGTGTAAATTAAATTCATGAGGTATGCAGGAAAGAAGTAGGGTAGGGACTTATCCAAATTAAAGAAGTTGGCTATGGTTTTGAGGAAGAAATAATCTGTCAATCCCTTTATGATCATTGCTGATAATAAGGGGAAAATCATCCAACTCTCTCCTCCCAAAACGAGTAAAAAATAAATGACAATGGATACAGATGAGGCATAGGTTAAAGCCCCAACTGTTAAGGTTTTCCAATCCGGTAAAAACCGATTTTTAGAAACCCAGCGTTTTCGTTGTCCCAAAAATTCGGAGAAATCCTGTTTAGATTGTGTGGAAACCATGGATTCCTTGGTTTGCATAAACAGTATTTGTCCAGGAAAACGGTTTTGAATTTTATGAAGCAAGAACATATCATCGCCTGAAGCAAATCCGTCGTTTCCGTAACCACCCACCGCATAAAAACAATCCTTTCGATAGGCTAAATTAGCTCCATTGCACATCAGTGGATGTCCCAAATGGGAGGTAGCGGCGGTTACACCAATTAAGCTGGAGAACTCCAACTGTTGAAAGGCTTGAAAAAATCCAGGTTGGTAATGAAATTGTACCGGACCAAGAACCAGTTGGATGTTGGGATTTGAAAAGGGAAGAACCAACTGGCTTAACCAGTTTTTGCCTACCCTACAATCGGCATCTGTTGTAACAATAATTGGAAAACCGGCTATTTCAATTCCTTTTTCAATTGCTCTTTTCTTATAAATATTAAAGCCTTTGCTATCTTCCAACCGAATTGCTTTTAAAGAGTATTTGACTTTAGATTGGTAATTTTCAATACATGCCAAGGTGCCATCTTCGGAGGCATCGTCAATAACAATTACTTCCAGATGGGAAAATGGGTGGTTTTGTTGGTTTAAATCCTCGAGTAATGATGGTAAGGTGTTTGCTTCATTTCTGGCAGCAATTACAATACTTACCCCAATAGTATTGCTGCTTTCGGAATAGCTTGGAAGCCGGAAATTCTTCCAGGCCCTGGCCAGGCTAAGCAAATACAGACCATACAGCACCTGAATAAGCAACAAGAGGTATGTGAGAAAGAGAATCAACTGATGGAGGAAGTGCTCAAAAGTAAACCAATCCTACCTTCGCCCTCCTTTTAATGTTGAATGAAGTATGAATTTGCATTAAACCCAGATTAGCCATTTGAAAGGCTAAAACGAGTTAAGTATTTGTAAATCAATCTGTTTTTTCAAATTGATAAAAACTTCTATCCCGAATTTCTTTGGGAGGGGTAATCCCAACTCGATCAAGCAATTCGGATTTGGAATCAGCCTTTTACTTGATTTGGGTTAAACCGGCAGATTCAACCCCAAAAAATCAAACTTTCATTTTAATTCCCTTTTTTTAATGACGGTTTAAACCGTCATATTAAAAAAAACAAGTTTTTCATTCACCGGCAACCTTCCTTCCACTTTTTTTCAACCGCAACATTCAGGGCCTGCACCCTCGGGCAACGATTGAGGCAAGTAGCCCACAGGACACCTACGGCGATAGCCTAGGTGGACGAGGACTACAGCCGAAAGCGTGACCCGAACGCCCGTGAAGAATTTTCAGGAGTTGCACAAAACTAATTGGGCGGAGGGGGCCCGCATAACAGGAATTTTACAAAAACAGATTCGTATGGTTTGACTTTTTAAGATGCCCTTTTTATTGCAGACATAAAGTTTTGAATGATCGTAGCCTTCAGGTTTCGAAATGGCCAGCCTGGATATTCATTTTTCTACGGGCATTTCCGCTTCCGAATCCCGGGTTGAATGACCTAGCTTTCTATAGATTTTAAGTAAAATCAGAAAATAAGACAGCATGAGAGGTCCGAAAATTAAACCGGCTAAACCAAATAATTTGAGTCCGCCCAAAACGCCCAAAATGGTAATTAAGGGGTGCACATCGGCAATTCGTTTTTGAAAAACAAAGCGAAATAAATTATCTACCATCGAAATTACAATTCCGCCATAAGCCAAAATACCAATCCCTTCCAGGGTTTGATCTTGCATCAGTTTAATTAAGCCTGCAGGTAGCCAAATTAAGGTGGTACCAACAAAAGGAATTAAGGAAAAGGCCCCTGAAATTAGTCCCCAAAAAAATGGATCGGGAACATTAAAAAGCCAATAACCAAAACAGGCAACAATACCTTGTAAAATGGCTAAAATGGGCGTGCCTAAAGCATTGGAATAAATCTGAACCTCCAGTTCTTTTCCTAATACGGCTAAATCTTCAGGGGAGAACTCCAAATGTTCAGAAATCCATGTTTCTATATTCTCTGAATTTTGAAGCATGTAGTAAACAATGAAATACATGATCAAGGTATTGGCCATAAAATTGGCCGATTCAGATAGCATGTTAGCAAAAATGGAAGTGGCAAATTCCTGGATTTTTTGGATATTATCCGGACTAATCAGCCTGATACCAATCAACGAAAACAGCTTGTTGTCGATGGACATTAAGCTGGTATCGATGGATACATCCTGCAGTAAAAACTTCAATTTGGCATAAAAGGCATTGCTAACCAAGATTACCGGCAAAACGATTACCACGATGCTAATTAGCATAAAAATCCAGATAGACAGGGTGGTGTTTAACTTTAAACGATTTTCGAAAAATCCAATGACAGGTTTTCCTAAAACATAAAAAATGATGGAAGTAAGGAATACACTTAACAAATCCGACAAGGAGTAAAAAATAATCAAGCCCAATCCGACCAAAACAGCCAGAAATATGCGTTGAGCTAATTTTTCATTTTCAATAGAACTTAGCATGGAATTTAGTTACTTTCGAAGATTCATAAACGATATGGAAGCTGATCAACAACAACCCATTAAGGCCCTCAAAAACCAGGTTACCGATTATGTTGAATTGAGGTCTGAACATACCAAACTTAGCCTGATTGAGAACACGGCTAAGATAACAGCTTATTTCTCCTCCACCCTCATCATTGTTATTTTAGTTTTGTTTTTGGTTTTGGCCTTGTTTGTATCGGTAAGTTTTTTTCTAGGACAATTGTTTGGAAATTATGGACTTGGTTTCCTTATTTCTGCCGGATTTTACTTGTTATTACTCCTGTTCTTTTTCCTTGGATTTAAGAAAAAATTGGAGTTATACATCATTAATAAAATCATTGAATTAACCCATGGAGAATAAGCCTAAAACCCCCATTACAAACCTGGAAAGTTTGCAGCGACGCAAAGCCGAATTGGCTGTATTGTGTAAAGAAAAGGAAATGCAAATTGGACTTCAGGTCGATCATATCAGCGACAATTTAGGTCCTATTGCCATTCAAAGTCTCACCGGTTATCAGTGGAATAAGGAGGGCAGTGCCAAGGCTGAAATAGTTAAATTGCTGGTTTCCGAAGGTGTTGATACCGCCATTCTCATTCAATCCGACCCAACCAATATAAAAGAAAAGTTGGTGGAATTAATTAAGCGCATTGCAGCAGGCATTATTAATATTCTCACCAAGTAATTTGGTAAGTTTTTTCAATAGTTGTCTGTGCAATAGCCCATCTTAGGTTTACTTTTGATAAAAAACAGCATGCGTTTACTTATACTATTAGTCATTTTACCTACCCTGGCTTGGTCACAAACTTCTCCCCGTTTTGCCAAGTATCCCATTGGCGATTCGGGTTTTTCTATTTACCTTCCTACCATTCCGCATAACAATACGGCATCCTGGTCGCCCGATTCTTCCAGAGTTTATACCATCGAAAGTTCCGATATTAGTACCGGTACCCCATTTGGATTTAGTGCCATTGTTATTAATTTGAAAGACAAGTCAGGCATGAGCGAGGAGTTGGTTTTATCTTACCTCGAGTATCTCAAGCAAAGTTATAAGGTTATAAGTAGTGCCGGAGTAGGCAAGGGGCATGAATTGTCGACCCATTCTTCGGCCAAAGGATTAGTCGATTTTTGGAAAAGCGAAGATGGTACAGAATGGCAGGTAGTATCGTGGTACGATGCAGAGTCTATTGTGGTACAGTTTGTTTATGGCGAAAAAAAGCTGGAGAACGAATCGGTTTGGCAAGTCTTCAAAAATGGAATACGTTTTCCCGGCGACAAGTAAGTGGAAGGGGAATTTTTCTGATTTTATAATTCTTATTAGGCGGGTCCCATTCGCCCGATTGGGTTGGGATAATTAAACCGGGTGGAGTGCATGGGGCTCATGGTCGGGCTATTCGTTCCAAGTCCTCGTCGCCCCAGGCTAGCGCCGTGGGGCTCCTGTGGGCTTTCCACTGCTATCCCTACCCGGGGGTGAGGTGCAAGGGCGGGGTGGCGCAATCCTGTCCGGGCAATTTTTTGCTTTTGCAATCAGGTTAAGCAATTTGTTTTCAAATGATCAGGTAAGTGAAACTAAATTAAGAGTTATCTGCTTGAATTTGGATGGATTGGTCATGTTTTTTAGCACATGGCATTTTGAATATTTAATGGGAATAAATTAATTTAAATTTTTATTTTTGTTTTAATAAAAAGTGTACATATTTGCATACTGTTGGAGGGGTAGGAGAGAGGAAGTGGGAGGTATGGGGGAGTTATCGGAAATGCTTGGGCAACAGTGTAAAATATTAACTTTGGTGCGACACATGAAACGGCTAAAAAATTTCGGCAAAGCCGGTTGGCTATTCTTCTCAAAAGCAAAAGAGAAGCAACGCCCCGCACGAGGCAACCCACAGTTGCTTCACATTTGCTTTTGCCTACCCGGCAACCCCCAGATGAAAGATTTACTCAATACATTTTTAGAACTTTCCTACAATCAAATTAGTAATCATAACAAAAACGTTTAGGACATGAAAAAATACTACACAGCACTTGCATTCGTATTGTTCTTATTTACAGCAAACAGTCAGAGTATTCAATACTATTCAAATTGTGTTGACTACTATGGTGATGCATCAAACCAAAGCAATGAAACGAATGTCGAATTCATTAATCGAATTTTTGGAGTAAATTATTCCTCAATTCCATCAAATACCAACCCTGGTCATATTACAGGTAGTTTTTTAGGGTGTAGAGCCTCGCTTTCAAGTTGCCAAGACCGAAACTGTAATTCTACCTCAGCAGCAAATCCTCACAAAGGGAT